>CAZLKP010000004.1:21670-22095 GCA_964560095.1 uncultured Bacteroidia bacterium | reverse complement strand
ATCTTTTCTTTGCCGGAGCTCTAAGTGTGCTGCCAGGCCAAAATGGCGACTGGATCCTCAATCACGATATCTATCACTACGTGGACCGCCTCGATGTGCTGGGCTACCTGCCAGCGGGCATTCCGACTGCCATCAAGCCCTATGGTCGAAACAAGGTGGAAAGCTGGGTATTGGATGCGGATAGCAGCGCCATGGGCCGTGTGGAGCGAAGCTGGCACCAACGGATGATGAGACAAAGTAGTGATTCCCTGGCTGACAGTCGGCAGCGCCGGGGCTTGTGGGGCACATTCGGCACCAACAGTCGGGATCTCTATTCCGCCACGCCGGGAAACCTGAGAATCTACGTGAACCCTGTGTTTCATCTCGGCCTGGGCAGGGAGCAAACCAATGACCCGGATGCATTCGCTCCCTCATTACCCCTCACC
>CAZLKP010000004.1:14912-21660 GCA_964560095.1 uncultured Bacteroidia bacterium | reverse complement strand
AATCTCCGGGGAGTTGTGGTCAGGGGCAGCGTAGGCGAACGGATTGGTTTTCATACAGAGGCCGGTGACTTTCTGGCCCGGATCCCAACGTACCGTTACAGGGGATTTCGTGAATCCGGCAGTCTTCCGGGGGAAGAAAATATCAAGGCATTTGGGAGCGAAAATGGGGTAAACTACTTCAAGACCCGGGGCTACCTCACGGCGAAGGTGACTTCCTGGTTGCGGGTGAAAGCAGGCAAAGATAGGGTCCACTGGGGAAATGGCTGGCAAAGCCTCTGGCTGTCGGATCATGCAGCTGACGCTTTCCTGGTGAACCTCCATGCCAGCATCTGGAAGCTTGAATATGTGAGCCAATTTTCCCAAATGATCGACTACATTCCCAATAAGCTGGATCCTGCCGGAGATTTTCCCAGAAAGTACGGCGTCTTTCACTCTCTGCTCATCAGGCCTGTCTCCAACCTCTCTGTGGGGATTTTCGAATCTATTGTCTATGCCCAGAACCAACCATATGGACGACGGGGGCTGGAGCTGCAGTATGTCAATCCCATCATTTTTTACCGCTCGGTGGAGCAACTGGTTGGCAGCCCGGATAACGCAGCGATCGGTGCAAACCTCAAATGGAACCTTTTCCAAACCATCCAGCTATATGGACAGGCCCTGATCGACGACTTCAACTTCGGCAACCGAACACAGGGCTCCGGCTACTGGGGAAATCAATGGGCCATACAGGGAGGATTGAAATATTACAATGCCTTCACCATTCCGACACTGGATCTGCAGGTAGAATACAATCGGGTCAGGCCCTACGTTTATCAGCATTACTCGGTGGCAAGCAATTTTTCCCATTATGGAGAGTCACTGGGACACGCTGCCGGAGCGAACCTGAGAGACTGGCACATGATGCTGAGATATCATCCTTTTCCAGCCTGGAACCTTCAAATCGTCGGCAGCAGCCTTCGGCAGGGGCGCAATCAGAATGGCCGCAATTACGGTTGGGATCCACGAAGCAGCTACAACGTCCGCCCCTACGAATATGGCCATACTGTCCCACAGGGCGATCCCTGGACCGTCAATCAGGTATGGGGACGACTTAGCTGGCAATGGGGATCTTCGGATGTGTATTTGGAAGCTGAAGGCAGGTACAGACAGGAAACTTCCGGACAATCAGGCCCTGTCGAATCGCTGTCGCTGATGTTGGGCATTCGTGTGGCAGCAGCCCCGGACCAGGTCAGGTGGTAAAAACAAATCGAGCCATTCCGGGTGCAGAAGGGCTCGATTTGTGAATCGTTGGTGGGCGGATTATTCTCCTCTGCGGAGTTTCCCTAGTTTTTCTGCCCACATGGTCATTTCTTCTGTTTTGCCAATAAGCGGAGTGATGTTGACAAGCTGAGACAGCCATTCCGGTTCATCTGGCTGAGCTTCGTGCAGCCACACGAGATAGGGGTAGGCTTCTTCACAAAGCGTTTTGATCTCCCCATTAATCCGCTTGATCTCATCGTCATCATTGGAATCCATCTTCTCCTCACTCAACTCAGCAGCCATATTGATACGCATCGCTGCCAGGCCGTAGTTGGCCTGAAGATTTTCCGGGTCCAGATCGTATGCGTCCTGATACAGTCCAAGCGCCTTTCCAATATTGCCACTGCGCTCCTGCATAGAGGCGTAGGCAAGCCTAATGGCGTTGTCGTCGGGGTTGTTTTCCAGTTGACGCTCAAATTTCTCAACCGCCTGCTCGTAGAGGTCTGGGTGGGCCTGGTAAATGGCCAGTTCCTGACGCTGTACGTCCTGATTATCGGGCAGTAATTCACTTCCTTCGGCAAGGGTAGCCAGTGCCTCGTCGGTATTTCCCTGGGCTTCCTGGATAATGGCCAGTTGGCGCACGACATAGCTCATCTGACTTTTGTCGAGCTCGAACATTTTGACAAAGTTGCTATCCTGCATACTCTGGGCAAGGGTTTCCTCATCGACTTCTACGTAAGAGGCTTTGTAAGTCCCAATGGAGTGCTTAAACAGATTGACTGCGCTAGCGGAATCCTCCTTAACCAGGTAGGCAGAAGCCAGCATACGGTTAGTCAGGAAGTGATCCTGGTTTAGCTCCTGGGCGGCCTGAAAATACCTCAGAGCTTCATCGTCTTGGTTGGAGTTGAACAAGGCAACACCTTTGTTGTAAATCTGGCCCCAGAGGTTGTTTTCCATGCCATCAAGCAGGGCGCGATTTTTCCAGGACTTGGCACCATCGTCGAGGGCCATGAGATCGTCGTAGGCATCTTTGGCCATGAGGGCAGCGTCGGGATATTGCTCCAGCAACTCATCATTCCCAGTAGCCATGTAGTAGGACTGGGCCAGATAGTAGTAGCCTTTGGCAATATGCTTGGATTTCTTGAATATGGAAGGGTCTTCGAGCCCCTCCTCAAGTGCTTCGATCGCTTCACCATAGCGTCCCTGGTCAAAGTTCAGGGCACCTGTGGTGACTTTTGATTTCTGGGACAAGACACTGGTCAGGCCCAGAAACATGAACATCATTATTAGTGAACTGAATTTCCTCATCGGTTTATTTAATTTGAAAGACAGGTTGGTTCAAAGATGGTGTGTCTCCCTGATTGTTTTCTGTTCAGACGGTGAACCATAAGGGATGTCACGATTCTGATTCATCTCCTCCTTCTTCCGCAAGCTCCTCATCGTCGTCATTTTCCACAACTTTCGCCACAGAAGCAATTTGATCAGCGTCTCTGAGCCTGATCAGGGTAACACCCTGGGTATTTCGCCCCTGTACCGGGATCTGACTCATGGACAGGCGAACGGTGTTCCCCAGGCGTGTAATGATCATCACATCCTCGTCCTCTGGGTCTTCAACGAACTTAATGGTTACAACCTTGCCCGTCTTTGGGGTAACATTCAGATTTTTCACCCCTTTCCCACCGCGATTGATGAGTCTGTATTCTCCGACAGGGGATTGTTTCCCATATCCTTTTTCCGAAATAACGAGAATATTATGGGATTCGTCAGTGACTACGATCATTCCAACCACCTCATCTTCTGAATCTTGGAGGGAAATGCCGCGAACGCCCATGGCGGTGCGACCCATGGAGCGCACATTGGATTCTTGAAAGCGAATGGCGTAGCCGGATTTAGTTGCCAGCACAATCTCACTATTGCCATTTGTCAGTCTGGCTTCCAGCAAATCATCATCTTCATTGATGGTGATGGCGTTGATGCCATTGGCACGCGGCCGGCTGTAGGCCCGAAGCGGGGTCTTTTTGACCTGCCCCTTGCGGGTAGCCATGATCACCATGTGAGAATCGAGCATTTCCTCGTCGTCGAATCCCTCTACAGTCATAAAGGTTCTGACGGAATCGTCAGGATCAATCTGAATCAGATTCTGGATGGCTCTTCCACGATGGGTTCGGTCACCTTCAGGCAGTTCGTACACACGTACCCAATAGCATCTTCCCTTTTCGGTGAAGAGCATCAGATAATTGTGGGTCCGGGCCACAAATAGGTATTCGACGAAGTCGCCTTCTTTTTTGCCTGCGCCTCGGAACCCTTTACCCCCGCGTCCCTGGGCCTGATATTCAGAAGCGGGGGTGCGCTTGATATAGCCATGGTTTGATACCGTAATGACTACATCTTCGTTGGCGATGAGATCTTCAATCCGGATTTCGCCTTCGGCAAACGTGATGTCAGTCCGCCGATCATCACCGTATTTATCCTTCATCTCATTGAGCTCATCCTTGATGACGCCCATTCGCAACCCTTCATCGGCGAGCACGCGCTCGTAGTAGTCGATTTTCTCTTTGAGCTCGTTGTACTGCTCCTGAATTTTTTCGCGCTCCAGACCTGTGAGGCGCTGCAGCCGCATATCCAGGATTGCCTTGGCCTGAATCTCCGTCAGTTCAAAGCGCTCAATTAGTCCTTCCCGGGCAATGTCTGCAGTTTGAGAAGCACGGATCAAGGCGATCACTTCGTCGAGATTGTCGAGGGCAATGAGTAGCCCTTCGAGGATATGCGCACGCTTTTTGGCTTCATCCAGTTCGTACTTCGTTCGACGCATCACGACCTCGTGCCGGTGATCAACATAGTGCCGAATCAGATCCCTGAGATTGAGGGTATGCGGCCTTCCTTTAACCAGCGCCACATTGTTGATGCTGAAAGAAGACTGCAGGGGCGTCATCTGGTAGAGCTTGTTGAGCACGACGTTGGGATTGGCATCGCGCTTGAGATCTACCACGATTCTCAATCCATCGCGGTCTGATTCATCATTGACATCTGAAATTCCGTCCAGTTTTTTTTCTGCCACCAGCTGACTGATCTTCTGGATAGTGGTGGCTTTATTGACCTGATAGGGTATTTCAGAAACGACAATCCGCTCCCTGTCGCCTTTTACCATTTCGATTTCGGCCTTGGCCCGGATCACCACCCGCCCTTTGCCGGTTTCATAGGCTGATTTAATGCCCTCCACCCCATAAATGGTGCCACCGGTAGGAAAATCGGGCCCTGTGATGTACTCCATCAACCCTTCGACCGAGATATCCCGGTCATCAATGTAGGCAATGCAGGCATTGACTGTTTCGGTGAGGTTATGCGGCGGCATGTTGGTGGCCATACCGACGGCGATACCGCTGGCCCCGTTGCAAAGCAGGTTGGGGATCTTGGCCGGTAGCACGGTAGGCTCAGACAGCGAGTCGTCGAAGTTGGGCCGGAAATCAACCGTATTCTTTTCGAGGTCGCCGAGCATTTCCTCCGCAATCTTCTGCAACTTCGCTTCGGTATAACGCATGGCGGCAGGGTTATCGCCGTCAATGGAGCCGAAATTGCCCTGTCCATCCACAAGGGGGTAGCGAAGTGACCAGGGTTGGGCCATCCTCACCATGGTGTCATACACTGCGGAATCGCCATGAGGGTGAAATTTTCCCAATACTTCCCCGACAATTCTGGCCGACTTTTTATACGGCCGATTGGAGGCAAGCCCGAGCTCGCTCATCCCATAGAGCACCCGACGGTGAACGGGTTTGAGTCCATCCCGGACATCAGGGAGAGCACGCGCCACGATGACCGACATCGAATAATCGATGTAGGCATTCTTCATTTCCTCCTCAATGATCCGGGTAATGATCTTTTGTCCTTCAGCCATGTAACTGCTAGATCTGTTAAAGCACCAATCGAGATGATTGGCAAAGCAAATTAGGCAAATATTGGCGGCAATAAAACTCTTTGGAAGCTCCATAAGCGGAACAGGTATCCGTAGTTTTCTGCCGCCAATTGGCAGGATTTATTTGACTTGCGGTGAAAGAGTTCTCAAATGCATACAACAAGAATCAAGAATTCCACTATATGAAATATGTCGAGGAATAAAATTCATGGGTTATTGAAAATCAGCAACTTAGATAAAAAATAGCACTATTTACACCTATCGAACATCTGATATTTGCGTGAGAAATTTGGTATATGCGTGAAAAATACTTGGGTTAGAATTTGAAAAAGTGACCATTCTTTATTCGATCGTCAGGATGAAAGCAGGAGATTTCTTTTGATTTCCGCTGTATGGGATCATATGATACTTTTGGATTGTAACGTTGAGCAATACGGAATAACGTGAGTAGCATGAGAAAAAAAGACCTGACTTCCACCCAGCTTCGCGACCTGAGCATCTTTTATGTAATTCTGGAATACCACGGGTGGGAAGATCAAGAAGGCATCGAAGACGCCTTTGATGCCGATGAAAAAGTCAGTCCTGAAGGACAACTCTCCTGCCATATTGGTCACACTGAACTTCGGGCCCAGTTTCATGCACCAGTGAGAATGATCAGCCTCCGAATCACAGATGTGATCTTGGAAGATCAGGTACAGTTTCATTTCCTGTATGAAAGCAACCCCGAAAGCCTTCTCAAGTGGATTTGTGACTATGCAGAAGAACTGAGTCTGGATACCTATCCAGAACGCCTGAAAGACGCTGAGAAGCTCTGTGCCATGATTCTCATGGAAGTTTCCGACCAGGAAATCTATGAAGTCAAGCCCAGCGCAGAATTCTAACCTCTCCACCTGAAACGAATGCCATTGGGGCCCGGAGCAGTAATTGCTTCGGGCTTTTTTTTACCCGGTTCACCCCTCTTTAGGCCCTGCTTTTTTTCGGAATCGTATTAGCTTTGCTCTACCAAATATGGCTCCTCCACTCCTTCGCACCCGGCAACTTAGCATCGGCTACGACAATCATATCATTGCCCCCGACCTCAACCTGTCGCTGAAAAAGGGGGAACTCATCTGCCTTCTTGGCCCCAACGGTGCCGGAAAATCCACCCTCATGCACACCTTGGCAGGATTACACCCCAATTTGGGCGGCACGCTGATCGTCGACGGGCAACCAGGGCCACTCCCGGCCAGGGTACTTGCCAAAACCATCGCTGTGGTGCTATCGGGATTCAGCGGAATCGGAGGCATTAGGGTGAAGGAATACATTGCCATGGGCCGGGCTCCCTATTCCAACTGGACCGGCAAACTCCGGGAGAAAGACCGATTCCGGATCAACGAAGCCATGGAGCTGACAGATACCCTGGGGCTGGCCTCCAGAAATATCGGTACGCTCAGTGACGGAGAGCAACAACGCGTCATGATTGCCAGAGCCCTGGCACAGGAATGCCCGATCATCATGCTGGACGAGCCGACATCTCATCTGGATATTGGCCATCGGGTAAGGATCATGAAACTTCTCTACCAATTATCAAAAGAGCAGGACAAGGGCATTCTTTTGAGT
>CAZLKP010000004.1:3033-14902 GCA_964560095.1 uncultured Bacteroidia bacterium | reverse complement strand
GCAGGGTGCCGACCAGCTCTGGATCCTATCAGATACGGGCACCATGACGACCGGATTCCCGGCCGACCTCGTCATTGGCGGTCAACTGGCTGACGCCTACGGCACAGGCGGAGATGCCTATGACTGGGAATTTGGCGGGATCAGATTACTCCCAGCAGGAAAGTATCCTGTTCACCTCGACATGCCGTCTGAGCAAAAACGATGGGTGCTGAGCGCCCTTGCCAACATGGGGTTTCGGGAAGCAAAAAAAGAGGAGCCGGGACCTGCCATATCATCCAACGATGCGGGAGAGTGGCAACTAATTCTTGACGGCAATAGCACCACATTCACTTCTGTGATGGACATGGTAACCAACCTGCGGCAACGCTTGGACTCAGGATCTGAGCGGTAGCCCCGGAACCTTCTCCTTCGCTACACTTCTTCCGTCACGTAGCTTTCCAGCGGCGGGCAGGTACAGATGACATGGCGATCACCATAGGTGTTGTTGACTCGGGCAACAGACGGCCAGAATTTTTGCTGGTGTTGACTTGCCGCCGGAAAACCAGCTTTCTGGCGGCTGTACTGGTGAGTCCATCCATCTGAAGCGACCTCAGCCATGGTGTGAGGGGCATTTTTCAGCACATTATCTTCGGCATCTGCTACCCCACTAGCAATTTCTTCGACCTCAGCATGAATGGAAAGCATGGCTTCGACAAAGCGATCCAGCTCTTCTTTCGGCTCACTTTCAGTCGGCTCAATCATGATGGTGCCAGGCACCGGCCAGGAAACCGTAGGTGCGTGGAAACCATAGTCGATCAGTCGCTTGGTGATGTCGTCCACTTCCAGGCCCAGTTTTGACTTAAATTGCCGCAGGTCAATGATAAACTCATGGGCCACGCAGTTATTTTTGCCCTGATACAAAACCTGGAAGGTTGATTCGAGGCGAGACTTCATGTAGTTAGCATTGAGAATCGCCACCTCAGTAGCTCTGGTCATCCCTTCGCTGCCCAGCATTTTTGCATAGCCATAGGAAATGAGCAATATGCTCGCTGAGCCAAAGGGAGTGGCAGACACGGGTGAAATACCTTCATCGCCACCCGTCTTGACCAATGGGTGCGAAGGAAGGAAAGGGGCCAGATGTTCAGCAACCCCGATGGGACCCATACCCGGACCTCCGCCACCATGGGGAATCGCGAAAGTCTTGTGCAGGTTCAGATGGCAGACATCTGCTCCAATACGCCCGGGGCTGGTGAGCCCCACCTGTGCGTTCATATTAGCTCCATCCATGTAAACTTGTCCGCCATACTGGTGGATGATGTCAATGGCTTCCATGATTTCTTCCTCAAACACACCATGGGTGGAGGGATAGGTAATCATGAGGCAAGAGAGATTGTCCTGATGCTTTTCGGCCTTGGCAGTCAGGTCTGCCATATCGATATTTCCGTTGTCGTCGCACTTCACGACAACAACCTCCATACCAGCCATCACAGCCGATGCCGGATTGGTCCCATGCGCAGAAGAAGGAATGAGCGCAATATTCCGGTGAATGTCGCCACGACTATGGTGGTAGGCCCGAATCACCATCAGCCCAGCATATTCGCCCTGAGCTCCCGAATTGGGCTGAAAAGACATGGAATGAAAGCCCGTAACATCGCACAAGATATCTCCCAGCTCGGTAATCATCTCCGCGTAGCCCTGAACCTGCTCAGCAGGTGCAAATGGGTGAATGTTGGCCCATTCCGGCCAGCTCACCGGAATCAGCTGCGTAGCAGCATTGAGCTTCATGGTACATGATCCCAACGGAATCATGGCTGTATTGAGAGACAAATCCTTGTTTTCCAGCGACTTGATGTACCGCATCATCGCTGTTTCGGAATGATGGCTGCTGAATACAGGATGGGTGAGGTACACCGATTCACGGGCAAGATCCTGAGGGACAGACTCCTCCGCAGCTGTGAATAGGTCTTCGTGTGAGAGCGTCTGCTGGTCGCTACTGAACACAGCCAGAATATCCTGTACATCTTCCAACCTGGTAGTTTCGTCCAGAGAGATCCCGACGTGATTGCCTCCGGGATAGGAGAAATTCATCCCGGCAGCCAACGCCTTTTCCTGAATCGCCAGCACGTCATCGGTGGTTCTCAGTTCGACAGTAAGGGTATCAAAATGCCACGAATTCAGTACCTGATATTCCAGCGACTGAAGGCCGAATCGCAGGGCGGTGGTAAGCCGATGAATTCTGGAAGCAATATCGCGAAGGCCCTGGGGGCCGTGATAGACGGCATACATCCCTGCCATAATGGCCAGAAGTGCCTGAGAGGTACAAATATTGGAAGTAGCCTTGTCCCGACGAATGTGCTGCTCGCGTGTTTGAAGCGCCATTCTGAGGGCAGAATTCCCATGATGATCTACCGATACACCGATGATCCTACCCGGAATAGATCGAAGAAATTCCTCTTTGGTCGCAAAAAAGGCTGCGTGAGGCCCGCCAAAACCCATGGGTACCCCAAATCGCTGTGCAGAACCCACCACAACATCTGCTCCAATTTTTCCGGGAGCTTTCAGCAACGCAAGGCTCATAAGATCAGCAGCTGAGATAAGGTAGCTATCCATATCATGCAACTTCGCCGCCAGGGCAGAAAAGTCGTTTATCTCTCCGGTGCGATCGGGATATTGCACCACTGCAGCGAATACATCCTCTTTGAGCTCAAAAGCTGCCGCATCGGTGACATCTACCTCAATGCCGACGGCCTCAGCTCGGGTGCGAATGACAGAAATCGTCTGCGGGAAACAGTGTTTGTCCACCAGCACGCGATTGGCTTCGGCCTTCCGATTTTTTTTCTTTTTCTGGCCATAGGTCATCGAAATGGCTTCCGCCACAGCAGTTCCCTCGTCCAGAAGGGATGCATTGGCAACGGGAAGTCCGGTGAGGTCTGAGACCATGGTCTGAAAATTCAACAGAGCTTCGAGACGCCCCTGTGAAATTTCGGCTTGGTAGGGCGTGTATTGGGTGTACCAACCGGGATTTTCAAAGATATTTCTCAGGATCACTGATGGCGTTACCGTATCATAATACCCCATCCCGATGTAAGATTTGAGAACCTGATTTTTCCGGCTCAGCACTTTCAGCTGACGAAGGTATTCGTGCTCGGATATCCCTTCCAGCGGTTTCAAGGGCTGCTGAAGCCGGATATTGGCGGGCACCGTTTGAGCAATCAGTTCTTCAAGAGAAGAAGCGCCAATGGTATCCAGCATTTGCTGCTGCTCTTCTGTAGAGGGACCAATGTGACGCTGCGTAAAAGAATCAGGATGCTTGAGCATGAGATGTGTTCAATCTGGAAAATTGCCATTAAATGTACAGGGAATTCCCGAATCTTTAACGGCGTATGTAAAGTATTGGCTTATGAAACAGAGAGACCTTCAAATAGTTTTTCCCATATGTGAACAAACCTGTCACAAATCCGCCACAGATATTCTTGTACTTTTGCCACCAATATCCCGAACCATTGAACTGATATGCTGGATACATTCAAAGATAAAGGTCTGAGGCGCAGAATGGCAGAAGAGCTGCAGGAAAAGGGGATCACGGATCCTCTGGTTTTGGAAGCCATACGGGAAGTTCCGAGGCATCTATTTGTCGAGAGAACGTTTCGGGCCGAAGCCTATGCCGACAAGGCTTTGCCCATTGATTCGGGCCAGACCATCAGTTCTCCCTTTACGGTGGCCTACCAGAGTCAGTTACTCATCCCCAAAAAACGATTGAAAATTCTAGAAATCGGGACTGGATCGGGGTATCAGGCAGCAGTTCTGGCCACCATGGGCCTGAATGTATTTACGGTAGAGCGCGACCAGGTTCTTCACAAAGCAGCCAAACAGTTGTTTTCTGATCTGGAGTTGCCCATTCGCGCACACCTTGGTGACGGGTCTCAGGGCTGGCCGCTCTACCAGCCCTATGAGCGAATTCTCATTACCGCGGCTGCTCCCTCTGTGCCCTTTCCTCTTCAGCAACAACTCGATGAAGGTGGTATTCTCATCGCCCCGGTCGGCAACCTCAAACGCCAGACAATGACCCGCATGACACGCCTGGAGGGAAATGAATTCAACGTCGAACAGCTCCTGCCGTTCAAGTTTGTACCGCTGAAGGGTAAGTATGGATTTGGGGATTAAGAGGTTAGAAAATGGAGATTTTTTTTGGGATAAAGCCCAACCCTTACTGTGGCTACCTTGAGGATCATCCATTATCTGTTCCTGATGGTTCGCTGGTTATTTCCTTTTTTTCTCATGCTATGCCTGGCAAAAGGATATTCGCAGGATCTTCGTCCCTCCATAAGCCTCGGCATTGAAACCTCCAGATCCTGGGGGGTGACACCACAAGGATTGGGCCGTGCTCCTTTTTCCTTGCGATTATTCCTTCCAATTGCCGGCGATCTGTATTTCTCGGCGGCAGTTGGCTACGAAGAATATCTAGACAAAACGTGGGATTCATTTGCTTTCACTGATATCATCACCGATGGGAATCAAGTACTGATTCTGGATCAGGGACAATCCAGTAGGTTTTTTGATCAGGCTCTGGCGATTGCACCAGGTATCCGGTATGCAGCTCCCGGGGGTCCGCAGGGGCTTCGACTTCTGATAGGTCTCAATGCCCTGGCAGCCTGGTATCCGGGTCAGACAATTGTCAGAGATGCAGGGGTGAGTGTGAGTGAGACCAACGGCCAAACGACCCGCCTGTCAGAATCCAGGTCTGTGACCTGGGGGATGGATGGCTACGGGGTGGGAGGAGAGGTAGCCATAGCCCTGGAAGCCACCCTGCTAACACGAATGATCGTCGGGGTAGAATGCGGACCTTCGTGGATTCAGCGCACCTTGAACACCCGTCAAACCATCATGGTTTCCGGCCAAAACAATTTTCTCACGGGTCAGGAACCGGAAGAATTTATGATGGAAATGGAACGCGGAGGAGGTCTGGTAGAGATTCAAAATTTTGACTTCCGGCTACAGGTGTACGTGGGGTTGATGCTATAAAAAAGGCTGCTTCTCAGGCCAATGTTCCTACAAATCATCACAGGGATTGGCACAGAGGTCTCGAAGTAATCAGCTCATCCGATACATGGACAATTTTTCTTATACCCTATGCAGATCTCTTATTGGTTCAACCACAAACGAGACTGCCCGTTTGAGGCAGTCTCGTTTGATATAAGATAAAATGGTAAAAGAGGAAATTACTCTCCTTCTTCCATGGATTCTTCTTCCATCTCAGCGCCTGTCACGATCACCATTTCATCCAGCAGCCGCTGGGCTCCTGCAAACTTATCCACCACAAACAGCACGTAGCGAATATCCACCGCAATGGTCCGGTTAAACTGCGGGAAGATATAAATGTCGGATGACATGGACTCCCAGTTACCATCAAAGGCACAGCCAATGAGCTGGCCTTTGTCGTTGAGAACGGGCGAACCAGAGTTACCGCCAGTGATATCATTGTTGGTCAGGAAGCAGAGGCGCATGGTCCCATCTTCAGCGGCATAGCGGCCATATTCTTTAGCTTCGTAGAGATCCTTGAGCTTTTGTGGTACGATGAACTCGTTATCCGTAGGATCTTCTTTCTCCATCACACCGGCCAGGGTGGTATAATAATCGTAGAAAACCCCATCCTGTGGTTCATAGGCTAGTACTTGCCCATAGGTCAGACGCATGGTAGAGTTGGCATCCGGGTAAAAAGTCTTGTCTTGATGCATCTCACGAAGGGCCTGCATGTAATCAGTTCTCAATTCCCCGATCTGGTACTGGTAGCCTCCATAGGCCATGCCCACGCGGCCTCTGAAGAAGTTGATGACACCCTGGAGGTGTTCCATCATGGGGTCACTGTTTAGCACATCAGCGTTGGGAGTATCCAAGAAGGCACGAATCCGTTCTTTATCGGTGAACATGGAGGTTTCGTACACTTTTTCTGCCCAGGCTGCCAATTTTTCTTCATCTGTCATTTCCTCCATGGGGTCTTCAGCCACGACTTCCACGACAGGTTCTTCTTCTTTGTCTTTTTTCAGCCAGCCAAACAGCCCACGTTTCTTCTTGGGCTCCTCCTGGACCACCTCTTCTACAGGCTCTTCTACCGGCGGATTGAGAATGTCATTGAAAACGCCCGGACGCATGTCTTCGGGAACATTGTTATAAAAACTGATATTGGCAGCCTTGAATACTTCTTTATCAATGTTGTAAAAGTAATCTTCAAAATACTCGTCCAGCCCTTCTTTGAGCTCGGAGGTGACCCCTTCCACAGAGGCCTCATCACCGTTACCCAACATGTTGGCCAGGCCGAGGTACTCCAGCGCATACTGCGAAGCATCAGCACCAAACACACCCAGGTTGAGATAGGAGATAAATTGATCCACGTCCTCGTAATTGGCATTCAATTCAACGATGTCCTCAAGCAAAGACCCATAGGTTTCCTGGCGCTCAGGATCCGATTCGACCCATTCCTGGAAGGCTATTTCCTCTTTTTTTCTTTCACCAGCCACATCGTAGCGCTTCATCATGGTGGTTTGCCCGATAAGGTACTTGTAGTAATTCATCAGACTGGCATAGTCAGAAGCCAGAGCAATGCGCACGCGATCACTCTGATCCATAGCCTCCTTCATGATAGAGGTCTTTTGGCCCAGAATATGAATTCGGTCTTCGTTGGTGCGGTTAAGGGCAAGTTTGATGTCGCTAGCTGTAAGATAGCGGGAGGTAGAGCCCGGGTACCCCATAATCATAGCATAATCGAGCTCCTCTACGCCATCAAGCGAAATCTCAAAATACACCGGTGGCTCAAACGGCTGGTTATCGGCAGCAAAATCGGTCGGCTCATTATCGGAGCCAGCATACACACGCAACATGGCGAAGTCGCCGGTGTGGCGGGGCCACATCCAATTATCGGTGTCGTAACCGAATTTTCCGATGGCGCTTGGTGGAGCCCCTACCAGACGCACATCTGAATAGACTTTATACACAAACAGATAGTACTCCAGCCCTTCAAACATGGGCTCAATGCCCACCTGGTAGTAATCGGCGTCGAATCCGAGGCGCTCAACGACCTCTTCTTCCATTTCCGCCATTTTGGAATCTGGGTCCGCTACCATTTTTCCTTCCACCATCAACTGGGAAGTTACATCCTCGGAATAGACAAGATAGGCTGCCGTAGCCCCGGGGATGGGCAACTCTGCATCCAGACTGCCTGCCCAGAAACCGTCGGTGAGAAAATCCTCTTCCTCAGAGCTAAGGGTTGCGATGGCATCGTAGGCACAGTGGTGGTTGGTGAGAACCAGCCCCTGCGGAGAAATCATCTCCGCAGTACAACTCCCTCCATTCAGTTTCACAATACCCTGATGAAGGCTTTTTTCTTCTTCGGAGTACACATCGGAAGCCTCAAGCTGAAAACCCAGCTCCTGCATGTGCTCAACGTTCTGTTCGATCTTGAAAGGAAGCCACATCCCTTCGTTGGGACGTACACGGGCTTCTTCAACAGAAACTGTCTGCGCCAGCCCCATCACAGGTACCATTAGTACCGCGAGAAGCATTCGGCGAATCCAGGAATAATTCATAAGATGTATTGAAAAGATTGTCATTGATCAATAATGCTGGAAAATTACAAAGGATTGGCGAGTTGCGCTGTCTGATCCTTACTTGTTTGGCAGAACAGAACAGGGATTTCGCCGAAAATCCTACTGCCGATGTACATGAACAGAGGCTGCCTGGGCCGTGGGCATCACCAGAATATCGTTGATTGTGACATGATCGGGCGTGTGGGTCACATACCAGATCACATCCGCGATGTCTTTGCCCGTGAGCGGCTTCATTCCCTGATAGACGTTGCCGGCCCGCTGTTGGTCACCCTTGAATCGCACCAACGAAAATTCTGTTTCTACCAGACCCGGTGCCACATTGGTGACCTTGATGCCATAAGGGAGCAAATCAATCCGCATGGCGCGGCTCAATGCATCCACGGCATGCTTGGTGGCGCAGTACACGTTCCCATTGGGATAGACTTCTTTCCCGGCGATGGAGCCCACATTGATGATGTGGCCGGATTTTCTCTCCACCATGCCCGGGGAAATCTCCCGTGTCATGTACAGCAGACCTTTCACATTGGTGTCGATCATCTGCTCCCAGTCGTCGTAGCTGCCCGATTGTATGGGGGCAAGCCCAGCAGCGAGCCCGGCATTGTTCACCAGAATATCAATCGCCTTCCAGTTTTCCGGAAGCGAATCCAGGGCATCTTTGACCTGCTGCTTGTCTCGCACGTCAAAAGCCAGGGTCAGGCATGCTGTGTCGAGCCTGTCCGCCAGGAGGTTGAGTCGTTCTGCACGTCGACCAGTGAGAATGAGCCGATGTCCAGCTTTGCCAAATACTTCGGCGGTGGCTTCACCGATTCCGGCGGTTGCGCCGGTAATGAGGATGGTTTTGGGCATAAAAAGAGTCTTTGATCTCGGGTCAAATTGCAGATTTGTCTCCGTGTCCCCAAAAGCTTAATTGTTTGTTGCATCCAACGGACCTTCGGGAATCTCACCTCCAGCGAAAAGGCGGCTTCCCGACCTGGAGAAAAACCGGATTGAAATTCAGACAGAGAACTCCTGACATACTCCATTGACATCCCTGAAACAGGCTGGCCTACGCCTTGAACCAAACGGCCTCAGTGCGCAGCAGGCAGATTCTACCATTGCCAGATGCTCTCACCACTCACTTCTCCGACAATTCCCTGAGCCGCTCTCGCTCCTTCCTGCTGAGGTTCTCGTAGCCTTTATCAAGGAGATAGTTGATCTCTTCTTCGCGGGTACTGAATTTTTTTTCCGATTTGACCACCTTCATCTTTCTGGTGACAGCCTCTGCCTGCCGCTTAAAAGCTCCCGGCACGTAGAGCAAGTGCGGTCGGGTGGCGACAATATAGAGAAAGGCAGCCGTGGGCACCAGAATCCCAGCGATGACCCACGGATACATCTGCATGAGTTGTGGCCGGAACGCCAGGGTGATGAGCAGCCCTACGATGGCGCCACCGAGGTGGGCTTCGTGACCGATGTTATCCCGCTGGCTACGGATTCCGTAAATCGAAAAGGCCACATATATGAGGGCAAATACCCACGGCCACATCGGGATGAAGAAAAACAGATAAATCGTTTGCCAGGGGGCAAAGGCCGCATAGGCAAACAACAGCCCGGATACTGCGCCAGATGCACCCACCGCCCGGTATCCCGGATTATGTTGCCGGATCCAGAGGGCCAGGAGATTTCCCCCAACCAAGGACCCGACATACAACAGGATGAAATAAAAAGGCGAGCCAACGTACTCGAAAAACCGGCTGAACTCATACAACACATACATGTTGACGATCAGGTGAAACCAGCCTGTGTGCAAAAACCCGGAGGTCACCAGCCGATCGTACTGCCGATAGGTCCTGATACCGTCCACCCAGAACATGTAGCGGTTAAACAAATCCAGACGGGAAAATCCCTGATAGGAAAACAGGACGTTGACCAGAATGATGACGATCGAAATGATGCCGACAGTAGAATTCATGAGGCAAAGATGTTGCTTTCAGATACGATGCAATGGAATCAAAGTTAATCAGCTTGTATATTCCCCATTCCTTTCTGTCAAAAATACACCGCTTCCCCATGTCTCACACTACCCAGAACACCGCCAAAGTAACCGAAACCCGCGTTGTGATCCGTTTTCAGGACTGCGACCCGCTGCAACATTTAAACAATGCCAAGTATCTCGACTACTTTTTCAATGCCCGGTCGGATCAAGTCACACAGATGTTTGGGTTCAATGTCACGGACGTGTTCCGGCAATTTCAGGGTGGATGGGTGGTTTATAACCATAATGTTTCCTACATCCGGCCAGCTCTGCCTGGTGAGTGGGTCCGGATTTATACCCGGCTATTGGCCTTCACCGATGACATGCAGTATGTAGAGTATGTCATGACCGACGACGAGCAGACGCAGATTAAATGCATCCTATGGACCACCATGGTGTATGTGGACGTATTGTCGGGCAAGCGGAAAAAGCATGAGCCTCAGATCGAAGAGGCCCTCAAAATCATGCTGGACGAGGATCATCCTTACGATCGAGACAATTTTGCCAACCCAGCCATTTCCCGTCGTCTGAAAGAATTAAAGGCGGAACTCATCGCCGGCGATTGATAGGTTGCCCATCTCACCAATATTTGGCTTTCTTGCCGCCCTGGCTTACACTTAAAAATAATTTCTTTCTATACATTCCACAAAATGAAATAAATCAATTGCCTCATTTACAGAATTTTACATACACATCCTTCTCCCTGTTTTTAGAATTTTCACAAAGAGTTTTATTCAAGCTAACAATATTTTAATATCTGTAAGATTTTTATACTGGTAGATATTCTCCCTGGAACATCAGGGCCCATATTTGAATCAACATCAAGGATTAAACCCCTACACGAGATGAAGATTCAAATCACTGATAAGCACATCAAATCCTGTCGTCCGGAAGGCCGCTACAATCCGGTCGAAATTGCTCTGATCGATACCGACTGTTTCGAAGATATGCTCATCCGTTCCTTCGGAGAGCAACGGTTTGTGGTGGAAGTAGACGGTGTCGTGGTACCACTGCCAACAAGGGTATGCCGCGCGTTGGTCGATTTCCAGTCTGGCCGCCCCATGAAGCCCATGACATTTGAGTTTCCCATTGAGCGGGAAATGTCCAAAATGGAAGATTCTCTCTTCCTCGAAACCATTGATCCCTTTGATTTTAGCGGGGAGTGGCTGTAATCGTGCAGGAGAGGCAGATCATGAGAGGAGGGAAACAGGCCACATACGTCCAACCTTTTTCTCTCCTCCACACGCTTCTTTTTTACTTCACTGCCGCTTCCGCATCATTATGATGCCATTTACCCTGAATCACACCGTCTTCCAGAAGCACGTATCCGGGGTTACTACGGATGATGGTTTTGAGCGCAGTACCATCCATGAAACCGATGGTGAGGCCCAGGCCATGTTTTTGCGCTACGGCAGCGGTTGGGTCCGGCAGGGAGGCTGTAAGCATGACCGATTCTATTCCGGCGGCTGCCCAGCCCTTGACTAACGCCGGGAGCATCCCGAGTGCTTCCTCATCTGATTTTTCCAGATCGTAGGCTACGATCATCATCTTTTTGCTGCTGAACAAATCGGGTTCATCGTCGCCCATGAAACCGGGGCCCCAGTCTTTGCACTTGGGGAAATCTTCACCCGGAGGTATCACAGCTGTGCATTCTTTGAGATCCACGCCCACTTTGTAGGCACGATAATCGACCACCGGCAGGTGCTCATGGCAGTAATAGCTATACACCCCGGCGATCACAAATGATGCGGCTGTGATGATGGTAGCCATGCGCCCGGAAGGCACAGGGTTCACAGATTTCCGCACCAAAAAGATCGGCAGCAGCAGACCGGTGAGAATGATGTCCTTATAAAATGACTCCCAGGGTGCAATTTTGAGGGCATCGCCGAAGCAGCCACAATCGGTCACAGCGCCTGTGATAGCAGAATAGGCGGTGAGGATGGTGAAAAAGATCATCATTAGCATTGACAACCACATGGTGAGATTCATCATCCAACCAACCAGAACAGCCACACCCAGGGCGATTTCAAACACACTGATAAACCAGGCCAGCTCAGGCGCTATGGGTTCCCAAATCTCCCAGAACCAGGACAGCCAGGGCATATCCTTGGCAAAGGTCATGAAATACTCTTCAAGCTTGTACCCAAACCCGATGTAGTCGTTGGCCTTAACAAAGCCCGAGTAGATAAACAATCCGCCAACCAGGATGCGGCTCAGCCAGATCAACTTTTGGCTCAGCGGCAGTTGATCAATGTGCAGGCTTTTGAATTTGCTCCAT
>CAZLKP010000004.1:0-3023 GCA_964560095.1 uncultured Bacteroidia bacterium | reverse complement strand
ATACACCGATCGAGATTGACCCCACAACGGCATAGAGCAGTCCAATGATTTGATAGGTATCCATAAGTATTTCAGCTAATCTTGGTTTGAGGGGAGTGAATTGCGTTCCTCTTCCAGTCGGATGAGAGAAAACACAGCATAGTTGAGCATGTCGATATAATTCGCATCAACTCCCTCCGAGACGAGTAGTTTACCCTCATTGTCTTCGATTTGTTTCAGGCGAAAGATCTTCATCAGGATCAGATCGGTCATGGAGCTCACCCGCATTTTCCGCCATACCTCCCCATAATCGTGGTTTTTTGCCTCCATGACAGCAAAGGCCTCCTTGATTTTTTCATCATACCACTGCGCCAGTTGCTCAGAAGAAGCCAGCCGCAGGCTGATCTCTGCCTCATCTATTTTCTTCATCTGGAGGAGCATCAGGGCGATCACACAATAATTAAGAATCCCCATGAGCTCACCATCAATGCTATCGCCCACTTTGTTGGTACCAGTTTCCTGCACTGACCGGATACGCTCAGCTTTGATCAGAATCTGGTCTGTGACCGAGGGCATGCGCAAAATGGTCCATGACGGACCATAATCCATGCTCTTTTTCACAAACAGGTCCCGGGCAGATGCCACGATTCGGTGATATGCCTGATTGGTGTTTTCCAAGGGGAATGAAGAATTCTGGATGAACGGGAATTTCTTTGTTGATTTGTAAAGCCGCAAAGGGGCTTCATATTCCGATGCGAAAGCTACCAAAACGAGGTGGGATGCCGAAATGAGCAACCAAGAATTTTACACCCTGAATTGTCGCGGACAGGTCCTTTCGCTCAATGAGCCTATCATCATGGGCATCCTGAATATCACGCCCGACAGCTTTTCGGACGGTGGAAAATATACCTCCACAGATGCTGCGGTCAACCATGCATGCCACATCTTGAATGAGGGGGCTGCCATCATCGACATTGGCGGGTATTCCTCTCGTCCCGGCGCCGATGATATTTCTGTGGATGAAGAATGCAGCCGGGTGCTCCCGGTCATCAAGGCTCTGAGGCAGGCAGTCCCGGATGCCATTCTCTCCGTGGATACATTCCGTAGCGAAGTGGCCCGGCAATGCCTGGAGGCTGGCGTCCACATTATCAACGACATCAGTGGGGGCGAACTCGATCCGGAAATGATACCGATGGTAGCCAGGTGGGGAAACGTTCCTTACATCGCGATGCACATGCAGGGCCGCCCGCAGACCATGCAGACAAATCCTCAGTATGAAGACATCGTAAACGATATCTGGACTTTTTTTGTCCGCAAGCTCAACCAGCTCAACGAAGCCGGCATCACGGATGTGGTGCTGGATCCGGGTTTTGGATTTGGCAAGACCATTGATCACAATTATCTGCTGCTCTCTGGCTTTGGCCAGTTTCGCCAGTTGGACAAACCCCTGCTGGCTGGCGTATCGAGGAAGTCGATGATCTATAAGGTGATTGGCGGAACCCCGGAAGAAGCAGATATTCACACCCAGGTTCTCCACCAGATCACGCTACAAAAAGGGGCTGACATTCTTCGGGTCCATCACGTAGGTCTGGCCCGGCAAACCATCTCTCTTTTCCAACGAATGAATGCTCATGGGGCTATTTGATATCGGATTTGTGACGGTGCGGCTGGTGGATATCCTCGATATCCTATTGGTGACGCTGCTGTTCTACAAGTTGTATCAAAGCCTGCGGGGCCGCATAGCGCTTCGCATCATTGGGATTGTGATGGGCATTTTCCTGGCCTGGAAAGCCGTTGCCCTGCTGGAATTCAAGCTACTGAAATCGATCCTGGATGAATTTCTGGGTCTGGGAGCCATTGCAGTTGTGATCATTTTTGCGCCTGAAATCCGGCAATTTCTGACCAACATCAGCAAAAATACCTTATTGGACCGGATCATACGCCCCAGGTCGGTGGGTGGCACCAATGACGAATCGATTCGCGAGCTGGTTGAAGCATTGAAAAGCATCCGGGCCACCGGCAATGGCGCCCTCGTGGTGATCTGCGGACATGAACCCCTCAGAGAGATCGAAGAAACCGGGGATGAGTTGGACGCCAACATTTCTTCCCGCCTGATTTACACCATTTTTCAAAAAGAAAGCCCACTTCACGATGGAGCGATGATTCTTTCCGGCGAAAAAATCAGAGCTGTGCGGGCCATTCTACCCATCAGCAAGCGGCAGGATCTGGATCCGGAGTTGGGCCTGAGACACCGTTCTGCGGTAGGTATCACAGAGATTTCGGATGCACTCGTGATTGTGGCCTCTGAAGAACGGCGGGAAATATCCATGGCAAAGGGAGGAAAGCTCGAGCGCGGCGTGGACTTTCAGGAGGTAGAAGATGCCATCAGGCAGCACCGCGAACAAAGATGACCTTGTAAGAGTATCACAGATATGGGAACTATAGCCATCGAAGGAATCGAAATTTTTGCCTATCACGGCGTATATCAGGTAGAAAAAGAGGCAGGAAACCGATTTTTCGTGGATTTATTTCTCGAAACAGACCTCACACGGGCAGCCAGCAGCGACCAATTGACTGATACGGTGGATTACCATGCAGTGTACAAGCTTGTGCTGGCTCATATGGAGCCTCCTGCCAACCTGCTGGAAACACTGGTGTACCGGATTGGACCTGACTTGCTGGCCCAATTTCCTATGCTTGCTACCGCGAGGGTCCGCGTACGGAAGCTTTCTCCCCATGCGATGTCGCACGCGAGAGAGACCTGGGTGGAGGAAAAATTCACCAAAACATGAAAAAAGAGGACAATATTTAGCGATATCAACAAAAATTCCTTGTTTTCGGAAAAATTTTTCTTTGGTGCAGCACGTTTCGGCACGAGTTTCGTTATAAGTAAAATAATTATCTGGCTTTCCCCCGATATTTGATATGCTGGCAGAATTCTATACTTTTGTCGCCTGCTGATTCAGCACCAAGACTTTTCACATGATAGAAGGCGACGTGGCCGAGTGGTTAGGCAGAGGTCTGCAAAACCTTGTACAGCGGTT
>CAZLKP010000003.1:5115-30738 GCA_964560095.1 uncultured Bacteroidia bacterium | reverse complement strand
TTCCGCCCTTTTTCAATGGCTTGCAAGGCCGCAAACAACCCCGCCGGGCCCGCACCCACAATGTGAACCGGTGCCTTACCGGACACATCCCGAAACTGAAAGGGAGAGAGGTCAGAAGTAGGTTCAGGTGCCTCGGTCCACACCTCATATCGCAATGCGAATTTCACCTTGCCTCTGCGCGCATCAATCGATCTTCGGCGAAGTTTGATGGCATGGATGTCTTTAGCACGAATACCGAGCTTCCTGGCAAGAGCCTCCCTGGTCAGCGGTTCATTGTGGAGTTCTTCCGGAGCCAGGGTAATATTGGCGAATTGGGACATGAAGAAAAGTTGAGAATTGCTGGTTCTGATCTGTTGGGAAAGAAGATTGAGGGCGGATAATGGTCAATTTTTTCCTGCATCTTTCTCAATATGATTGCCACAAAAATATGTAAAAGCCAATGTGATGCTAGGTATCTGGAAAATCAGAGTCCTGACGCGGAGCCAGCATCAAACGGGAGCGTTGTCCAGAAGCAAGCGAAACCTATTCACCGGACCAACTGGCAGGCTTCTCCATCGCCGAAAGAAAGTATCCTTCTCTAAACGTTCCACTCCCCGACCACCAGCTCGCCTACGACCTTACCATCGTGTGGGAGTTCCCTCAGCGAATCAGGGTAATGGTTCCTTTCTTCTCAAAATACAACGGACGAAATTCCCGCTGCGTATTATCATCCTCCCGATAGCCAGTGATCCAAAACACATAGACACCTTCCGGAGCAGGCTGCCCTGACACCCTGCCATCCCAGCTCAGAGCAGGATCCGTGCTGGTAAACACCTGCGTGCCCCAGCGATCATAAATGCTCAGATTCCATTCCACAATGCCTCCCTGCTGAAAGACAAATTCATCATTAATCCCATCGCCATTGGGGGAGAATGCGTTGGGGTAAAACAGCCAGGATTCAGGAGGAATGGTGCATACATTAGCAGATGCCGTGTCCGTGCAACCTCCCTCATTCTCCAGATACAGAAATACCCGAAATTCACCGATCGAATCATACCTGTGAGACACCGAGGCACCAGGCTGATAGGACTGTGTCGTTCCATCTCCAAAATCCCAAAAGCCAGTGCTGGTCCCTGTACTTTGGTCCAGCATCACCACTTCTGCTTCCGGAAGACGCACACATTCGCCGTTGGGATTCGGCAAAAAAGAGGCATTTACATACGGATGACGGGGAATCTCCGCCACAGCCTCCTCTATACATCCGGATGCCACATCAGTTACCTCCATCTTGTAATTGAAGCCGGTTGGAGCCCTAAGCGTATCGCCCACCTGCACCGGATTCACCAACCAGCGGATATCGTAGGTTCCGCTTCCCTGTACCTGGGCCACTGCGTAACCTTCTTCCCCGAAACAAACCGGTTCGCTGGATTGAATCACAATCTTAAACCCCGGAAATACGTAAACATAGGCGGAAACAAAAGCAGGGTCCGAACACCCATCGGAGACTTCCACCGTGTAGGTGCCGCTCGCCTTAGGCTGTACGGTGAGCGTTTGCCCATTCACATTGCCTGGAGACCATCTGTACTGAAATGCACCTGTGCTGCCTCCACTCCCTGAAGCCTCAAGTGTCATAAACGCACCCTCACAAATACTGTCAGCAGGCGCATTCATAGACGCCTCAAGCGGTGGCCCGACATTGGTGATGCGCGAGGCTGATTGCTGACACTCCCCGAATCCTATGGTGTAGGTTATCACAAATGGCCCTCCTGCTCCAGCCAAAGCGGGATTGAAGGCATTCCCCTGAATGCCCGGGCCCGACCAGACACCACCTCCAGGCTGGCCAGAAAGTGCATACAGGCTGTCTTTATAGCAATACTGCGGATCAAGACCTGACATGGATAATGCGGGCAGAGCCGTGACCTCCACCAGCAGCGTGTCCAGGCACCCAAACGGATTTTGATATTCAATCTCATGAATCCCGATCCCGGCTTCTCCAGGGTCAAACAATCCGGAAAGGGTATCTGCGATTCCCGCTCCGCGCCAGATCCCGGATGAATAGGTACTCGCAATCACAAATGGGCTGGCCACAGAACACACCGAGGTGTCATTTCCAAGGCCCCCTTCTCTCACCACGGCAACTAGACTATCCTGGCAGGTGTTGGCGGTGTAAATGAGGGCGTGTACGCCTGGTCCCGCAACGCCTGGGTCGAAAGTTCCGGGAAAATCAGGATCGATCACACCTGGCCCCGACCAGTCGCCGTCCCACGGGCTACGCAAAGTATTGGTCCAGTCGAGAAAAATTTCATCCCCCTCCCGGCAAAACCAGAGGGAATCAATCCCTACCGTTGTCTGCCTCACATAAGCCACCTTGCTGGCGACACAGCCATTCACTGTGTAAAAAATGGTATCGGTAAAATTATTCCCTCCATTGGCCGAGGGATCAAATATGCCCTGAGTCGGATTTGTGACGGCGCCAAACAGATCCGACCAAACCCCTCCTGCTGGATTTGGCAGGCCCAGCGACAATGGCGCCTCAGCAGGACAGGCTGTGAAACTCGGGCCGATGTCGATCTGCTTGACAAAGACATCAATGCTGGCACTGCATCCAAACAGGGAATACGTGAGGGTGTGACTACCGGGACCAGCAGCTGCCGGATCAAATTCGCCTTCACTAGGAGACATAATTCCATTTCCCGACCATATGCCCCCCGGTGGGTTAGCTGATAGTGCCACAATCCCGGCGGATTCGCAAATGGTGTCCATCGGTGCGATGACCGGATTCCCAATGAAAATCTCAGCTGTATCTGTACACCCGGCAGCAGCATACCAAATCTTGATGCTGCCCGAAGTAGCAGGCGGAGTGAAGGTGCCTCCGGGCGTTACATTGGGCCCGCCCCAGCTACCTCCCGACGGAATCGCACCCAGCAGAAAAAAAGATGGGGAACCCGGGCAAGCCGCCCGATTAGGTCCCGCCCAGATCTGCTGCACAGATACAAGCTGTGGTGTCGAGCAACCATTGGGAGCTGTGTACAGCGGCTGATGTAGTCCAGGACCGGAGGAGTCGGGGTGGAAAAGACCCATAGGATTGGCAATGCCTGCACCGGACCAGCTGCCGCCTCCCGGAGAAGCTGTCAGAGTAACCGGAGGATCGGTTTCGCAAAGCTGAATGTTGGGTTGTGTCGTAGGATTGGGCAGCACAGTAATGGTCAGCGTATCTGTGGCCGGTGATGCCCCTGACGCGTCACTTAGAGTCACTGTATACAGCGTGGTTGTTGCCGGACAGGCCAACCAGGGACCTGGGCCGGGAGGCCCTGTCGGGCTCCACGTAAAGCTGTAAGTTGCCGGATCTCCTCCACGCGCATCAGCAAATAGGTCCGTGCATTCTCCCTCGCAGATGGTCTGGCTTGTCGCTGATAGATCCACAAATAGCGGACAGTCGTTGACTTCGAGAGTGTCCGAAGCAATCAGGGTCCACAGGCTATCACATTGATCAAGATAAAATCCTGTGTAAGTCACGATGTATGAGCCACTTTCATCCAGTCCCGGCGACAGTTGAATGCTGACCTGGGTTGTGCTGTCATTCACACAGCCAACCGGATTCGCTCCAGTAATGGAACTGCCAGAGGGGCCTACAATCTGAAAAGTACCGGAAAACACCGAGTCACAGGGGATGGGATCACTGAAGGCCATGGTCAACACGGTGGTGCTGCAAATGGGGTTGGGATCATCCAGTATAAGGTCCGGCAACAGCGGTGCTTCAATCGTGGCCGACCAGTAGGCAGTCCAACCTGTACAGGTCACATTGGCATCGGATACAAAATGAATCGTGAGGCAAGAACCTGTCGAGATCATCGAAGGTAGTATGGTTGTCCCGGAATAAGCCGGACCGATCTGGGTGGCAAAGGTATCCGCCCCATCGAAGATTCTCAGAAGATCATAGTCCTGTTCTGTACAGAATGAGGAGAAATCCAGATTGATCTCACTGGCACCGGGCACGCAAATCGTGAAGATATAATTCTCATTATGATCATAGTGCCCAGCCGTTGTACCGGCATCGCTGTCAGTAAGAAAGCCCTTACACACAGAAACCACCTGATCCCCCATCTGGAACACGGATTGGGCTACAGACAAAGTCGGTAGGGAAAGGCCTGCGACAAACAGACTCAGCGTGAGGATCACGTAACCGACCTGTTTCCGTGTCATTGTCGTACAGTGATGGTTGGTGATTGAACGGGCTCACTCCAATTTCCCGCTCTGTCTTTCAGTTGAATGGTATAGAAAAACTGTTCTTCATTTCCGTTTCCAAGCAAAAACACAGGCCCCAAATCAATCTTAAGGGTCCCTTCCACGGGCACTTCGTCACCAGGAAGGGTCACAGGCTGCACATGCCAGGTATCAGGCTCCGCCAGTCGGCTGTCTCTGATGTGTAGGCTGTGTTCATCAGGATCCGAATCTCCGACATCTCCATTGTCGTCCCGGTAATACAGGACCATCATGATCGGCTCCCCAAATTTCTGTACATCAGTCGGGCTGAGGCTATCCACCCAAATCACTGGCGGCCCCGCAACAGGCAACACTGCAGAAGTATCACAGGCGACACAGAACCCAGCCAAAAGACAGCAAATGATATGTATCCGAAATCGTTTCATTCAATGGCCAGAGCGTAGTATTTTTTAATAAAATTGAGGCTTGCCGCAGAAGGACTGATGCTGACATCCGATTGTGATTCCTCCTGCACGCGGATCCGAAAAAACAGATTCGTTCCTGAGGTGAATGCAGTCAGATTCACCACAGTGCGATGCATGAAGACAACCGGCGCGCCAGAGAGACCAACTTCGGTTTTGGGACCACCCAACTGGCAACCATGGACGGTAGCATTCGAGAAATCGTTGATGTCTTCCGACAAGAGCAACTCTACCGAATGCAATTGATCAGCCGCCACCTTCTCATCCTCAACAGCCACCCATATCTCGATTTGCGGCACGGATGCAGGGACGATGATGGGACCAGACTGGGCATCTCTGGAAAATGGATCCTGGGTTCCGGGAATGAGCGCAAACGCTCCGAGTAAGGCGGGCTGAAGATTTCCGGCGGAAGGGGCATTCCCAAACATATCTCTAGCACCCTCTTCGATCCAGGCTTCAATGGCAGCGATGTATTCCTGCTTTCGATTTGGCCAGTCAGACTCGGGATCCACATACAGAGGCATAATGCCTGATTGTCCGTCAATATCGGTGAGAAGGCGAGTCATCAGGACGGATTGTCCTGCGGAACCGGGCTGCACCCGAAATTCAAGGGAATTGGCAGTATCATTTTTGATTACAGGATGAAATACCAGCGTATTGTAGGAGCTGGAAATGGAGCGAAAATCCGGCTCAAAGGTGCCATCATGACAACCACTGTTGGCACAGGTGGGCTCGAAGATCTGTTGATACAGCCCGGCGAATAATTCCAGGCCAATGGTATCCATGCCAGACCCTGCCGAAGAATCAACGGAGCTGTAGCCATCAAAGGGGTTGTCGGGCGCTTCGCCACTCCCCAGGCCGCACCCCACAAATGCCGCACTGAAGACGATGAACCCGATCACTATAGAGCTTTTCCCTGTCATATCCGGTCAAATAATGAACGACTGCTGTAGGACACGAACCCCTGGTTGGCCACCGTTTCTTTGACGCCAAGAATGTCTGCCACCGTCAGGCACATATCTGCGGATTCCCCGAGTGGATTGGTTTCGGACCCAAGGGTAAGATTGGCAGGTACCCCCTTGCCAACCATCAGGCCAAAAATCCGCCGTGAATTCTCGTCGTTGTGATCGTAGCCATACCAGTCATTGGCATCCAGGATGGGATTGGGGTCCATATTTCTTCCGCATTCGGGAACTACAATCATCACCGTGTCATTGGCCATTTTCGGAATTTGGTTCTGGATAAAATCCCACATAAATCCCGCGCCGTGATCAATCCGATGCAGGTTGCGGAGGTAACCGGTAAAGTCTCCGTGGCAGGTATCCACGTTGTTGAGATTCACAACGGTGAGGGTGGGGGTGAAATGCTTCATCACCTCACAGGTATAGCCGATGGTCTCAAGATCGCCGATATCCCGGACTGGAGGCATTGTCACAGTATTGTTCTGAGTTTTATCCAGCAGTTGATCAATAAATGCCTTGATTTCCATCTTTTCCTCATCCGTATTGCCGATCCCGGTGATGGTTTCTGCTACACGCTCCCAGTTGTGATCAAGGAAAAACTTCATTTTGTACATGGGATCCAGTTCGTACTCTGGGTGAAAAACTCGGGCGTTGGCGAGGTGCCGGAATCCCATACCTGAAAAGGTGATGCTGGGCGCCAGGAAATTGGCCGCATACTTCACCCCATATCGCTCGTGGGTGCTGTGATTAAGCAGCGGAACAGAATTGCCGATCCCATTCCCGACAAACCACACGTCCGTAGCGGGGAGGCCTGCATGCCTGCGGAGGTATTCAAAAATGGTGGGATTCAACGGTCGCTCCCGAAGCCCCTGCGTGGTGATGTTGGTGCCCTGAATGGCCACATTCAACCCGCCAAAATGGCCAGTTTGCGTAGTACGCATCTCCTGAAACAGTGTTCCCTGCTGAGCCAGTGGTATGGGCAACACAGGCGGAATGGGAATCTCACCCGGCCGACTCCCATCGGTGCCGTACACAATTTTGTCCTCCGGAGCATCGCCGTTCAGGAGGTTGTAGAGGACATTACCGGGAATAGATTCGTTTTGAGAACCATCCAGGTATCTCTGGCCAATGGAGTCCTGATGGCGAATGCCACCGGCAAATAACACCAGCACCACGTGGTTGGCAATCCGGCTGTTGGTTTGGGAAAACAATCTTCCCGAGGGTAACAGATATGGCATTCCGACCACGCCTCCGGTAGTCAATACAGCTTTTCGAATAAAGGATCTTCGGTTCATGAGGCAGGCATCAGAGATTGGTCGGGCAGGCGGATCAATAGAATTGATATTCTTCACTCATGGCAAAAGAGAAAAAGACCAGTTCAGGGGTCATATCCGGGTTGGAGGAGATAAAGGAGGTCATCCAGGCTTTTTCAGCTTCGGTGGGGTTACGCACAAAAAAGCGTTGATAAGTATCATCCAGAAACTGATCCAGATCGGCTCTCATCTCCTCATTTGCAGGCAACATGACGCCCGGTCGGTTAAGCAAATTCTGAATGATGATCTCTTTGGCGATTTCCTTATCGCCGATGGATTCCATCACCTTACGGATTTCGACCAGCTCATTGGCTGACAGTGCTTTCTGAAAGAGGTTGGCATACAGAGAAGAAATATATTGCTCTAATGATTTTTGCTTGTCTTTCCCGGCAGTTGGACTTTGCACATCCACAGGGTTCACTTCATAGCGATACAAAGAATCCTCTCCACATCCCGCCAGCAACAGCAGGAAGGCAAGTAGGACAGCCGGGTAGAATCGGAATACTGGATTAGAAGTTGGCATATTCATCAGAAATAAGAACCAGGCGCTGAATGCGGAGAAAGTCCTGATCTGTCACAAAATCTTCCAGTACTTCCAGAATCTCATCGGCCCTTGGATCTCGTGAGAGCAAGGAGCGGTAGGCCCAGATCACCATCCCTTCATAAAACTCCAGATTGGTGGTGAGAATCCGGATATAGTCATCCTTGTTTGCGGCAGACTGCCCCAGCACAATAGAAGGCTGGTTGTATTCAATCACTGGAAATGCAGCTTCAAACTCTGCATCCGTGGGTAATCGCCAGAACAAATTATCATAGCTCGCACGGATGAAGTTGAACGTGTTCATGTTGATCTGGTCGTAGAAATAGTTGTTGAGCAACCGACCGAAGATCTCCGACATATCCATCTGGCCATTCTTCCATTCCTCCCGAATTTCCAGCACCAGCCCTAGCTTATTCATCTCAGCCTGGGCCAGTTGGTATCCAATCCAATCTTCATTGAGTGAATCTTTTTCGGCGTCAAATGTAAAGATCTGGATTCTGCCCTCGATTTCTTCGTCTGACACGCCTTCCAGCATTCGGGCTTTAGCCAGCTCATACCAGCGGTTGAAAAACGCATCGCGATACACGGAATCAGGGCCACCGCCACTTTCGCCGTTTTGAAGGGTAAGCACCAGATTTTCCCGCACACCCATACCGAGGTTTTCCCCTCTGAGCATCGCCACATCGCGTTCCATTTCGGCCTTCAGAGGCTCGCGCCCCAGCAGGTCAATATACAACCTATTGACATAGTTGCGGACCTGGAGGGTAGAGACGCCTTCGTAGGAAGGAGCCGTGTTGTCGGTCATGATCACCTCGGCGGGCGACCGGTCACAGGAAAGGACAAGCAGGGCAAGAAGAGCCCCAAGGCATGGAGCTTTGATTGGCATTTGTCGGGTAGGTATTCGTTTTCTACCCAAGAAGATAGTTCTTTCGAGTCAAAGAAACAATTTGGCCCTCAACGCCTGACACGAAGATTGACCCCTTCTTGATTCGACAAATGGGTAAGCATCAGAATCGTTCTTCCATGCCCCACGACAAAAGCTTTTTGGTCAGAAATACCAACAGCTTCGTAGAGGGAGGTTTGCGCAGGGCGCACCTTGAAGACGTAGTCGGTTAATTGGTCCGAACCACCAACGATGGCACCATTGAAGGCCAGGCTATACACCTGATCGCCGATTTTCAGCAGGCTCCAGATACAGCCTTCTCCTTCCATTTCCATGGGCTTCTCTCCCATTTTCCCGATGATCCCCGTTTTGGTGTAACGAAGATTTTTGGCGCCCGAATACCACAATTCACCATCAAACAAGGCGATATGATGTACCAGACCAGGCAGTGATCCTTTCCGCTGAAAGGTGTTCACACCGTCAATGCTGGTAAACAGCTGTGAATTCACACCTGTGAACGCCACGGCCATCACCTCATCGTCTGCTTCGTTGTATTCCAGAGCAAACGGAAACATCAATCCGTGACTCCACACGATCTCTGGTTTGGTCAGTAAATCTTCATCCATCCGGGCGATGAACCCACGGGGAATCGCCAATTTTCCTTTGGCGATTTTGTGATGGCCACCGGCGACTACTACGGTTCCTTCATTCGTCACCACCATGTCGTAGAAGGTCAGCTTCTCAAATCCCTGATCAGAGAAATCGGCATGCACCCAGCGATCACGAATGCGATCATAGCGGAAAATGGTCCCCTGATCAGCGGCGATATACACGTATTTACCCCAGGGGACGATTTTGAGAATATGCCTATCGGGAACAGGAAGGGGTACATTGGAGATGTTGCCCAGGGTGTCCAGACATTTAAGAATGCCATTTTCTCCGCCTACCCAAAACTCGTTCGCATCCACCCGGGCGATATCGTAATAGCTGCTATCTGCTACATCACCCGACTGGATGACCCGAATGTCCTGTGCCTGAAGTCTGGAGATGCCGTCCAGCAACCCAAAAAATGTAAGGAGAAGAAGGACGCATTTCATAATGAGGAAAATAAAGGAGTGAAGAGGTCAAAGCGGTGAACAATTCGGGCGTTGAGAAAATGAAAGCTGAATAAAAAGAATTCAGTTGTTCCCTATTTCAATATTAAATACGCCTTTTTAGGGTTCTGGCTGCATAGGTGTAGCTGGCAAGTTTCCAAGCGTGTGATTATGGGATGTGAATGTGAGAATTTTCTTTTCTAATCCATCCCTGTCCATACCTGCTGAATCGGCAGATAGTTCTTAAATTGTGGGAGCATGATGCAAACAGAACCACATACGCTCCTCCAGCAGGTATTTGGCTACAGCGAATTCCGGCCGTTTCAGAAAGACATCATTGAAACCGTCTATCACAACAAGGACTGCCTGGTTGTCATGCCCACCGGTGGAGGAAAATCCATTTGTTATCAAATTCCAGCCTTGATGAAGCCGGGGCTTACGCTTGTGATTTCTCCCCTAATTTCCCTGATGCAGGATCAGGTATCGAGCCTCCGCGCCAATGGCGTCAACGCTGCTTTTCTCAACAGCTCCCAAAGTCTTAGTGAACAAAACAGCCTCATCGAGGAATTGATGATGGCAGAGATCCGCCTGCTCTATGTATCGCCGGAGAAATTGATGAGCGAAGATGTCATCCGTCTGCTGGGGCGGATCAAGGTGAACCTCATTGCAGTGGACGAAGCACATTGTATCAGCCAGTGGGGGCACGATTTCCGGCCGGAATATGCCATGCTGGGCCGCATCCGCGACATCGTGCCGGAGACGCCCGTCGTTGCACTCACAGCCACAGCCGATCGGCTCACCCGACAGGATATTGCCGAAAAACTCAACCTCAAGGATCCGGAAATTTATGTCGCTTCATTTGATCGACCCAATCTGCATCTCAAAGTATTACCCGGCAGAAAACGGTTTCAGGAAATCAGCTCCTTCATCCGTACCCGACCCGGCCAATCGGGCATTATTTACTGCCTCAGCCGGAAAAGTACAGAGGCTATCGCAACCAAGCTCCAGGCCCAGGGAATCAAAGCTGCTTTTTACCATGCCGGCATGACAGGGAAAGCGCGGCACCGGGTACAGGAGCAGTTCCTCAACGATGAAGTCCCAATCATCTGTGCCACCATTGCCTTCGGCATGGGCATCGACAAGCCCAATGTGCGCTGGGTGATTCACTACAATTTGCCCAAAAACATCGAAGGCTATTATCAGGAAATCGGCCGGGCCGGCCGCGATGGGCTGCCTTCGGATACGGTGCTGTTTTACAGCTATGGCGATGTGATTCAGCAGCAGCGCTTTCTGGAGGAAAGCGGTCAGCGCGAAGTGATGGAAACCAAGCTGGAGCGGATGCAGCAATACGCTACCGCCAGCATGTGTCGAAGACGGATTCTCCTACAGTACTTTGGAGAATCCCTGCCCAAAGATTGCGGCCATTGCGATGTCTGCGATTCTCCCCCCGAACAGTTCGACGGAACTATCCTGGTTCAAAAAGCGCTCTCCGCAGTAGCCAGAGTCCGGGAGCAGGCTGGGATGCAGATGATCATCGACATCCTTCGTGGGAGCCAGCGACAGGATCTTCTGGCCAAAGGCTACCAGCAGATCAAAACCTATGGTGCCGGACGCGACGTCCCTGCCAGAGACTGGCAGGAATACATGATCCAGATGATCAATCTTGGGCTTCTGGACATTGCCTATGAATATGGCAATGTGCTCACCCTCACCGATCGGTCAAAGGAGGTTCTTCTGGGCCAGCAGCGGGTGTCTTTGGTCAAGCCCACAAGAGAAGCCGCCAAAACTTCCAGCCGACCGGAACCCACACTGAGTCAAAAAGACCTTTTTTTTCGCGATCTGGAACACAAACTCAAAATCTGGCGAAAAGAGCAAGCAGCTGCGGAAGGCCTTCGACCCTATCATGTTTTTACCGATGCAACCCTGGAAAGTCTCATCCGGGAATTGCCCCTGTTGGAAGATGACCTCCCAGATGTGCAGGGACTGGGCGCACAAAAACAGAAGAAGTATGGAACGGAGATCCGGCGCATCATCCATGGACATTTGCTGGCTTCGCTGGAAGGTGAGGGGTATTACCCGCGCTCATGTTCTCAAAAAATCACCCTGTCCTGCTACCTGGAAGGTTGGGAGGTCAGGATCATGGCCGATAAGCGCAAGCTCAAAGACAGCACCATTTGTTCACACCTTGTTAAACTCCACCAGGAAGGCTACGACCTGGACCTGAAGGGACTCATGGATCACGGTGCTTTCCAGCGAGTGAAGAAAGCCTTTCACGATCTGGGCAAAGAAGCCACCATGCGGCAGTATTTCGATTATTTTGGTGGCGAAATCAGCTACGGCAACATCCGACTGGGACTGGCCGTATTGGGGGGGTAATATGTTATATGGCCGAACAGTTACATCTCAGCCCCGATGCCTCGCGAGAGCAGCGCTACGAGGAGCTCATTCCACAAATCCATGGCGTCATTCGTGATGAACCCAATCTCATTGCCAATCTGGCCAATGTTGCTGCGATTCTTCACGAAGGGCTAGGCTTTTTATGGACAGGGTTTTATCTGGCAGAAACGGAAGACGAACTGGTGCTGGGTCCTTTTCAGGGACCGCTGGCCTGTACGAGGATCTCATTTGGCAAAGGAGTGTGTGGCACAGCCGCTGCCACACAACAAACCCAGGTGGTCCGTAATGTGCATGAATTCCCGGGGCACATCGCCTGTAGCGCCCTCTCCAACTCAGAAATTGTGGTTCCTCTGGTGATCGAAGGTCACACCCGCCTGGTGTTAGATATCGACAGCAGCCGGCTGAATGACTTTTCGGCGCTGGATCAGAAATATCTGGAAGGCATTCTGGGGATTCTGAAGGAGTCAATGTCTGAAAAATGATTTCATTCTCATCAACGTCTGACTATTCACCTTCTCAGAAACAGCACTGAAACAGTGCCTTTCCATGTTCTTGTTCCCCATTTGACCTCTTCGCCTAATAAACCTTGGGGTCCGGATTGGGTACCTGTCGGGCTTTCCAGCGGGCCAGCCAGTTGTCCTGCTGCGGCCCTAGTAGCCGGGCATTCTGATACGCCCAGTTAAGCTGAAGAATTGTCTGCACACGAAGCTGATGGTCCTGCTCTTCGAGCACCAGGGCGCCGATGGGACCTTTGCCATCCCCAATATCCAATGGCACAAGGTATTGCACCGTTTCTTCATACCACTGAGGAATGGCCATGCGAGGATTGCGGCGTAGGAGTTGGCTGAGCTTATGCAAGGCTCCCTGGAGGCGCTGGATTTGTTCTTCCCGAGGCAATGCAGACCAATATCCGGGCAGTCGCTGATGACGCTTGAGCAGGTGGTCCAGATCCGGCACTAGCCAGGCCGAAGGATCGGGGACGAGTTTGTTGTGAGGCACGAAGGCCATGGCCAACGGCAATCGATGACTGAGCGGCGGGATGCGGCGATCTGATTGTGGAAAGAACCCTGACAAGCGCCACCGTGCGGGGGTGAGGTACCCTTGTCCCGGTTCCGGATTCTGGATTTCGTCCATTCTGGCCAGAATGTCTTCTCCGTTTTTGCTCAAGAGACCCGTATTCCAAATGGCTACCTCCGGCTCACCGGCATATCGATCAATGATATGAATCCCTCCTTCTCGCCACAGGATTCGGAAGGTTTCGTACAGATAGTTCTCTAGTACAGGTAAAAGCCTGTTCGCCTCCGGATCCTCCCAGCGCTCATCTTCAGCAAGCCTGGAAAGTCCCTGCAGGCGTTTTTCCCAGGCATTTGCCTTCACCATTTGCAAAAAAGGCGGACGGGTGTCGCAGATGACAATCTCTTTGGCTGTGAGCTCGTGTTCGTCTTCAAAAGGGCTGAATTGCACCTGCCAACCGGCAAGGATACGGTTGAAACTTCGGTTGTCGGACAAAATGTCTTTGGGGGAAAATACGTATTCGCTTCCACCGCTCGTGCGAATTAGGCGGCAGGCTCCATGATGTCTGTGTATGGTTCCCTGCAATCTACCCGTTACCCTTCTGATATTTTTTGCCACTGGGCCTTTGGAGCCCTGGGTCACATCCAGCCAGACCAATTCATTGGGAATCAGGATTTGGGCAGGCTCTTGTACGGCGGAAAAATGTGAAAACACCCCCTCCGGATGTCTGTCGGTCCGGATTCTCCCAAATCCCCTTCGTACATGAAAAAAGGTGACGATGCCGATGGCTTCCTGATTACTCACATTGCCAAAACTATTGGCTCCCCTCCCCTCTCCCAACAGCAGGAGTCTGAACCGCCAAAACACCTGCGGTTTTGGTCGCAGTTCACCCAACATTCAAATTCAATTGCCTATTTGCGGAGAGAATGTATATTTTTAACCACGGTTGTGGGGTATCCCAGTATATTGTACATTCTTAGTTAACATAAAAACCCTGATCTAATGAAACATATCGTTACCCTTCTGTGTCTCTTGCTAACCTTTTCCACTGGTACGGCTCAGGATTGGGAATTGATCAACCCTTATTCCGGCCTGCTTTCAGTAGATAAAGCTGAAGATGAAAGGAAATTTTACATTGACATTGTCAATAACGGAGCTGACACACTTTCACTGCTTGCTTACCGTACGGAGAATGTGCTCGCCGAAGGAAATGACACCACTCACCTCACATATTTCTGCTGGGATCTTTGCTATGGAGTGAATGGAGCGCAGTCCATTGATCCGGTGAAAATTTCACCAGGCGACACCCTCAATCATACAGGTGTTGGAGATGGTCAGTATATAGCCTTCATACCAGGAAATATTGACGGATATTCTCGCACCACCATGCGCATCGTGAATGCCAATGATCCTGAGGACTTCCTCGACATTGTGTATGAGTTTTCTGTAGGGGGAGCCACCAATAGCATCAAAGATGCCAAATTGGCTTCGCAGAGCCTTTCCAACCCCATGCCCAATCCGGCCAGAGACCGCTTCTCTGTGGATGTGGAATTGCCTTCCAGCAACAATGGCACCCTGCGCTTGTTCAACCTGATTGGCAAAGAGGTGCTTCGTCAGGAAGTAAACATCCCCAGCAGTACGGCTAACATGGAGGTTTCCAGCCTTCCGCGTGGTGTGTATTTCCTCCATCTCGTTTCTGAAGGGCAAGCCATCAGTTCCAGAAGAGTGATTCTCCAGTAAGCAGTCCATCAAGATTTTTTTCAGGCGAATCCGACCAGGGTTCGCCTTTTTTTAAGGAATTTCCCAGCTACAGAATCCGCAGTTCCGCCCCCATGCCCACCACACAAGCATATAGCGTAGGAGAGATCACCTTTTACATCAAATCTTTACTGGAAAGTGATCCGGCTTTACAGGATGTACGTGTAACAGGAGAAGTATCGAACCTGACCTACCACCGATCAGGCCATGTGTACTTTTCTATCAAGGATGCGAACGCCCAGCTCTCCTGTGTGATGTTCAAAAGCGATGCCATTCGGGCGCCCCGTATGGAAGTTGGTGATGATTTCATTCTCACCGGATTTATCACTATTTACGCCCCAAGAGGGAATTACCAGATGCGCGTGGTGCGGGTGGAAAAACAAGGAACCGGCGATTTGTATCAGCAGTTTTTGCTTCTGCGGGACAAGCTCAACCGTGAAGGGCTCTTTGATCCGTCGATCAAGCGTCCCCTACCACGCATTCCCAAGCACCTCGCCATTGTGACCTCACCAACGGGCGCCGCGGTCCAGGATATGATTCGCACGCTTCAGCGCCGCTTTCCGGCGGTGAAAGTAAGCGTGGTGCCTGCCATTGTGCAGGGAAGTGGTGGGACCTCTTCCATCGTAAAGGCGCTTGCCCGGGCCCGCAACCTCCAGCCGGATGTCATCATCCTGGGGCGGGGCGGTGGTTCCCTGGAAGATTTGTGGAATTTTAATGAAGAAGCTGTGGCCCGTGCCATTCGAGAAGGGGAGATTCCTATCATCACCGGTGTCGGTCATGAGACCGACATCACCATTGCAGATTTTGCCGCCGATCACAGAGCTTCCACCCCCACAGCGGCCGCAGAGCAGGCAGTACCCGATATGCAGGATCTGATGGACCGGCTAGCGGGAGCAGACGATCAGATCAAACGATCCCTACGATATTTTATTGACTTTAAAAGTCAGCTTCTGGACGAATATTCGATCCGGCTGGAGCAGCAGGTGCGGCAGTTCATTCGCCAAAAACAACACGACTTGGATCTGATCGAATCCAACCTGACCGCTATGGACCAACGGGAACTGCTCAAACGAGGCTACACCCTGACCCTGAAAAACGGAAAAATCACTGCTTCGTCGTCCGAAGTCAGCGAAAGCGATACCATTGAAACCATCTTTACCGATGGGAGAATTGCATCAACAGTGACAAACAAACAAATCAACGACCAGGACCATGGCTGAGCAAAACGAAGAAAAATCCTTCTCTCTGGAAGAAAAACTCAAGAAACTGCACAAGATCCTTGAGCAAATGCAAAAAGGTATGTCTGATTTTGACGAGCAAATGTCGTTGTTTCGTCAGGGACAGGATCTGATCGCCCAGTGCCGCTCTTATCTGCAGGAGGCCGAACTCCAGGTGGATCAATTGCTGGAGGAATAATTGGCACTTGGCATCCCTACGTTTATCTTTGCCTCACAATCAACAAAAGCGTGAATTATGTCGATGTCCATCCAGGGAAAACTGTACAAGAAGCTCGAGACCAAGGAGATTACTGCAACTTTCAAGAAACGGGAATTTGTGGTAGAATATGCGAGCAATCCCATGTACCCGCAATTTGTCACCTTCCAGCTGATACAGGACAAAGTGGAATTGATTGAGCCTTTTCAGGAGGGCCAGTCGATCAATGTAGAATTTGATCTCAGAGGTCGTGAGTGGACCTCTCCACAGGGTGAAATTAAGTATTTCAATTCACTGGATGCCTGGCGGTTGAGTCCTGTTCAACAGGAAACCCCAGACACCGGAGCCACTCCTCCGCCTCCACCGCCGCCACCTACCGGAGCCATTGATGCTTCCGGGCTTGAGGAAGATGACCTCCCTTTTTGATTTTTCAACGAATGAGCACCGAGATCTTGTCGGCATTTTTCGCTGTTTAATTACAGATCTAGCTCAAAGCCAGAATACAGAAGAATTCTTCTTGGAATTGGGAAATTCTCCGGTGAAACCTTCCCTTCCATGGATTCTGTGATGAGACAGGGCCGACAGCGGACCGTAATGCTTTGAGGCAAAGCCGAACGGAAGTCCAAAAACTAGTCACAAAGCTGCAATTTCCTTACATAGGGAATGACAAGGGTAGTCGTGAAAAACCCGCCAAACATTTGAGTTATCTGTGCTTTTTTGAAAATTAGGTCAACAGTCACTCTTTAATCCGAACACGTCTATGGCCGCCTACAGAAGTGTCATGCTGGTGGATGATAACGAAATCGATAATATCATCAACGAGAAGATCATCGAAGCCAACTCCTTCGCTGACCAGATTCTGGTGTTCCAGACCGGTCAGGATGCACTCGATTATCTTCGCGATCACCAAGAAGAATTAGATTCCCTGCCTGAAATTGTATTCCTGGATATCAACATGCCCATCATGGATGGATTCCAGTTTCTCAAAGACTTTGAAGAATTTTCCGATGAAGTGCGTGATCGCTGTAAAATCATCATGCTTTCATCCTCAATTAGCCCCAAAGACATTGACCGGGCTGCCAGCAGTCGCTATGTGAAGAAATACCTCAACAAGCCACTGAATGCCCGGTACCTGGAAGCGATCACCGTCTGATCGAATCACTTTTCCTGACCCACACAAATTTTCCGCTTCGGTGTCTGCCGAAGCGGTTTTTTTTGTCCGCATAATGGCAGCTTCAAGCATACATTAATTCTTGTGCGTCTTCCCCTCAGCGAATACCACTTTCCAGAGGGAATGGCTAGTTTCAACATCCATTTCAGATATATGAATACAACTCAACATACCGAAGTGGCCATTATAGGTGCCGGAATTATGGGTATGGCTGTTGCCCTCGCAGAAGCCAAACGTGGAGCGAGGGTTACCCTTTTTGAGCGCGATGCACACCCCGTAGGAGCTACTATCCGGAATTTTGGGATGCTATGGCCGATCGGTCAGCCTGCTGGCCCACTGCTGGAGCGGGCCCTCAGAAGCCGTGCCATCTGGCAGGATGTCGCCAGGCAGTCAGGCCTATCAACGAATCCTTGTGGGTCCCTTCACCTAGCCTATCACAAGGACGAATGGGACATCCTACGGGAATTTGCAGAGCAAGGGCCGGCTATGGGATACGATGTGGAGCTGCTTGGGCCCAAACAGGTAGCAGAGATCAGTCCTGCAGCACACCCCAACGGGCTATTAGGGGGATTATTTAGCCGAACAGAAATCATCATTGATGCACGTCAGGCCCCCCGTATTCTGTTACCCTGGATGCAGAAAACCCTGAAAGTTACGGTTCGACCTGCAACCAATGTCCTGGGTATCGGACAAGGAAGGCTGCGTTGTACCTCGGGAAGCTGGTCTTATGACCGGGCCTATGTATGCAGTGGCGCAGACCTGCATTCTCTGTTTCCAGAGATTCTTTCTCAGGCACCGATTGTTCTAACAAAGCTGCAGATGATGCGCACAGCACCACAGCCTGCCAATTGGCGGATGGGACCTGCATTGGCTGCCGGACTGACCTTGCAACACTACGCCTCTTTTGGGTTCTGTGAAGGCCTCCCTACTCTACAGCAGCGAATATCAAATGAGATGCCCTGGGCCAATAAATGGGGCATTCATGTGATGATGTCCCAAAACCCGCAGGGTGAGCTCCTCATCGGAGATTCTCATGAGTATGGTCCCACGCACGACCCGTTTATCCGGGAAGACCTCAATCGTTACATTCTGGACTACCTGCAGGGCTTCGCAAGAATACCCTCGCCCGCCATCACAGAAAGATGGTATGGGATTTATGGAAAGCGTACCGATGGATTAACAGAATTCATTGCGCGGGTGGACGAAACAACGACCCTTATAACGGGTATTGGCGGCACCGGCATGACCATGAGCTTCGGTCTCGGAGATGATCTGTTGAATGGCCGGTATGAGGAAAGACATATCATGCAGACATCAGTCTGATACTGGGGCGCTGAGACGAATAATATCAACAAGTTCTTCCATGTGATCAATCACATGGCTTGGTTGAGCGCTTTGCAGTTGTTCGCGGGTATGGGCACCGGTTGTAACACCGATGGTCATCCCGCAGTCAGCGGATTTCCCCTCCTCAATGTCGATAATCGAATCACCAATTTTGGCCACGGATTCCGGATGATTAATTCCCAGGGTTTCCATCGCCTGGTGAATCATATCTGGTGCCGGCCGGGAGTTTTTCACATCGCTGGCCGTAACCAGCAAATCAATCTGTTCCTGGACTTCCCCCGGGAGCCGATGGAGCAAGGATTCGGCTGTTTCACGCGCATAGCCGGTATTCAGAACTACCTTGATTCCTACCTCAAACAGCCAATCAAAAGCCGTGTCCACCCCATCAAAGATTTTGACCTCCATAGAATCATAGGCTTCTGACAACATCTCCAGAAATCGACTGTGAATGTCATCTATCTGGTGGTCTGTTGCTCGATCAGATCCATATTCCTGAAGAATATCCGCCACGGCCTGACGCTTTTCTTTTCCTGCTCCGGTCTTGAGCACTTCCGATAACGACACATCCAGACCAGCTTCCAGGATAGCCTGTCTCAAAGTTTTGTACACCACATTTTGCTCATCAATCGTAGTGCCGGCCATATCAAATACAACTGCTTCAATCATGCGGGATGGGGTAAGCGATATAGGGTAAACGAATAAATGAGGAATATAGAATTTGTGTTGAAATACATGTAAAAAAACCTGAAAATTATGGATTAGGGTATGTGAGTTTTGAGTGCCAGACTCCACCCTTTCCCTATTCCCTGAAGCAATGCAGCAAAAGTGTTTCTTCCCTGAAACAGTGCTTCTTCCCCTATTCTCCGAAAACGTTTTTTCAACATTTCATCAGAATAGCTAAGTTATTGATGATTTAATAACAACACCGCGCCAATAATATCCGTATTTGCAATTAGGAATGTTTCACCAACCAGAGACTATGATCAAAACTGCCCTGGATTTTTTGCAGACGACACCCCCATTCCATCTGCTTCCGCGGGACATCCTACTACCACTATCTGAGAAGATCCGGCTATCAGAAATCTCTGCCGGAACCATTATCTACCAACAAAACCAATCCAGCCTACAGGAATTGTCCCTTATCGTTTCGGGTGAGGTGGAAAAATATTACGAAGACAGCCATGGGCGCCATGTCAATCGAGAGCGCTTTGGTCTGGGTCAAAGCTTCGGTGCCATGTCCATGATGCTCAACAATCGCAAAGCCATCCGCTCTGTGGTCGCCATCACGGATACCTGGCTGTATCAGGTTGCTCAGAAAGACTTTGAGTCTCTCCTGAAAAATCACGAGGATTTCTACGAATATTTTTCCGCAGAATTCGGTCGCCGGATGCTACGTAGCGGCTATGCATCCATGCTCACACCCAAACCGGATTCTACCTCAAGTTTTCAACGCAGCGACCTCGCCTTTTCCCTGTCGCTTCGGGAATTGAGTGATACTCAGGTTCATACAGTGGCTCCTCATCAGAGCATTCGAGATGTAGCCGGAACCATGAGTTACTTTCATCGCAACTACGCCGTGGTCATGGAAGCGCACGAACCCGTCGGAATTATCACAGACCTGGATCTGCGTACCAAGGTAGTGGCGGAGGGACGCTCCTATGACGAGCCCGTGTCCAACATCATGTCCAGCCCGGTGCTGGAGATCTCCCCGGATGCCAAAGCCTATGAGGCCATCCTGAAGATGTTCCGTCACAAGATACACCACCTATTGGTTCGCGATTGGGATGAATTTTTTGGGCTGGTGCAGTTAGATCGACTCCTGCATGGCCAGGGTGCCTCACCTTTCCTGTTTCTGCATCAGATTGCTCAGGCCTCTGAGAACACAGAACTTCGTCAACGCTGGCTTCAGGTTCCCGCGATCATTCAGGATTTGCTGGACCGGGGAGCCAAACCGGAAATTGTCAATCAGATTGTTTCTTCGGTATCGGATGCTATCGCGGTGAATATCGTAGAGAGAGCCGTGCGCGTGCAGGGACCTCCACCTGCAAAATTTGTCTTCATGGCTCTGGGTAGTGAAGGCCGTCGTGAACAAACCCTCTCTACCGACCAGGACAATGCCATCATTTACGAAGACGTAGCCAAAGAGCAGAAAGAAGCTGTGCGCGAATACTTTCTCCGCCTCGGTGAGCGTATTTCGGATAATCTCAACGATGTCGGATTTGAATATTGCCCGGGTGGTCTCATGGCCCAAAACCCCAAATGGAATCATTCCCTTTCGCATTGGAAAAAGCGATACAAAACCTGGGTTTTCGAACCAACTCCAGACAATGTGATGGTTGGTTCCACCTTTTTCGACTGCCGGGCCATTTACGGATCATCGGCCCTCTGGGATGACCTTCGTTCGCACATCCTGGGCCTGCTCCAGGAACGGTCTCAGGGCTTTCTTGGGCAACTGGCACGGGCAGCGATGGCGAATAAGCCGCCACTGACCTTCTTCGGAAATTTGTTGTTTGAAGATGTGAAAGACAAACGCAAGGTGCTCAATATCAAGCGAGCCATGCAGGTGATTTCGGATTTTGCCCGAATCAATGCACTAAACCACGGCCTCGTATCTACCAACACAGGTGAGCGATTGATGGATCTTCGCCGGCAAGAAGTATTGATGGAAGATGAATTTGCCGAACTAGAGCAGGCTTTTTATTTCTTGATGAGACTCCGACTCATCCATCAGGCCGAACAAATGACCCGACACGAACAGCCGGATAACTTTCTCGCAAATACCGAAATTACCAGGTTGGAAAAAGTGACACTCCGCCAGATCATGAGACTGCTGGAAACCTACCAGAAGCGGCTGGGCATGGTGTATGGGGGTGGCATAAGTTAGGAGGAACTAGTAACCGGGAACACAAACAGGCATTTATGCCTGTTCGCAGACCTGTCGCTGTGTGCCCAGGCCTTCAATGGTTAGTTCTACCACATCCCCTGACCTGAGATACCTTGGTGGATCCATGCCCAGGCCCACACCAGGAGGGGTACCTGTTGAGATCAGATCACCGGCCTCCAGGGTCATAAACTGCGAGAGGTAATGAACAAGGAAATAGCCATCGAAGATCATGGTGTTGGAATTCCCGTTTTGCATGAGATGACCATTGACCAAAAGAGTCATGGACAAGTTATGGGGATCTTCGATCTCATCCGGCGTGACCAGAAATGGCCCCAGCGGATTAAAATTATCGCAGGATTTGCCTTTGGTCCATTGACCTCCCCGCTCAACCTGGAACTCGCGCTCCGACACATCGTGAGAGATGCAGTAGCCAGAAATGTGATCTTTTGCCTGCTCCACTGAAGCCAGATACCTCGCATCTTTTCCGATCACAATTCCCAACTCCACTTCCCAGTCTGTCTTGACACTCTTTCTGGGGATCAAAACCGGATCAAATGGTCCTACCACGGTGTTTGTTCCTTTCTGAAAAAGAATTGGCTCCTTCGGGATGTTCATACCCGCCTCTTTGGCATGGTCAGAATAATTGAGTCCGATGCACAGGACCTTTCCAGGTCTGGCCACACAGGATCCCCAACGGGCATCATCCGACACATCCGGAAGATCAGCACCCTGATTCAAAAGAGCGGCCAACCTGCCCAGTCCCCCACTGTTAAAAAAATCTCGGTCCCAATCAGAAAAATGGCCAGAACAGTCTTTTCTCTGACCGTCCACCATCACTCCGGGGCGCTCCTGTCCGGCTGTACCAAAGCGAAAGAGTTTCATATTGTTTGGTGAGGTTCTGTCAAAATCAGGTGTTGAGTTTGAGGAATCCCCCGTCGATGGGGTAATCACAACCTGTGATGAAAGAAGCTTCGTCCGAGCAAAGATACAAGGCCAAAGCGGCGACCTCATCCGGATTCGCCATTCTGCCGATAGGCTGGGTTTTAGACAGGTTGTCCAACATTTCCTTCTCCCTTCCCGGGTAGGTACGAGCCAGGTAGCCTTCCACAAAAGGCGTAAATACCCGTGCCGGCGAGATGCTGTTGCAGCGAATGTTGTATGGCAAATAATCCTTTGCCACCGAAAGCGTCATGGTCGCCACAGCCCCTTTGGTGGTGCTGTAGGCAAAGCGGTCTTCCAGGCCGACAAATGATGCGATGGATGCGAGATTCAGAATCACCCCCCCTTTCTCTTTCATGTACGGAATAAAGGCATGAAGTACATGATAAACCCCTTTGACGTTTACGGCTAGCAGACGGTCCATGTCTTCAGGAGTGGTCGTCTCTACCGTCCCAATGTGGGATATCCCGGCGTTATTGACAAGGATATCTACCTGCTGGTTTTCCATCTGGATCGCCTGCGCCACTTCGCTGACCTGCTCCAGAGAAGTCACAGAGCATTGGAAGCACTCCGCTTTTCCTCCTCCCCCCCTGATTGCTTCAACTGTGGCTTCAGCTCGCGCCTTGTCGATATCCAGAATACAAACCAATGCCCCCTGCCGAGCAAAGGTTTTGGCAATGGCCTGGCCAATACCACTGCCTCCGCCAGTAATGATCGCTGTTTTGTTATTGAGCCTGAACATAAAAAGGGCTTGTTTGATTCAAAAGTAGGGAGAAGGACTGATCGAAGACCAACCCCCATCAACAATGAGCGTTTGCCCGGTGATGTGACGTGCTTCCGCTGATACAAGAAACAACGTCGCACGGGCAATCTCTGCCACCGTGGCCGGACGGCCCATGGGAGTGAGCCTCGACCAGACAGATTCATAGTCTGGATCTGAGGTTGTGCGTTCGGTTGCCGTTGCCCCCGGAGCTATCACATTCACATTGATCTGATACGGCGATAGTTCCAGAACAAGGTTTCGGGCTAATAGCTCAATGGCAGCCTTGGTCATACCATAAGCTGCCAGATTTTTGTGCGCCTGATGCCCCGTGACAGAAGACATAAACAGCAACGACCCACCGGTTCCCTGAATTTTCATTTCGTTGGCAGCTGCCTGTGCCAGAAAAAAGGTACCGATCAAATTCACCTCCATCACGCGAAGAAAGTCCGCACGGCTATATTTGAAAAAGTCTCCAAATAACGTGATCCCCGCGTTCGCCACCGCGATATCCAGATGCCCAAATCGATCCAATGCAGTACTCACCATCAATGCGATCACATCAGCATCTGCAGCATCTCCCGACACGGGTATGCATGTCTCCCCCAGCCTTTCGGCTGCATCACTAGCCAGCCCTTCATCTAGATCGTTTAAAACGACCTTCGCCCCCGCAGCAACCAATTGACGACAAATACCATAGCCGATTCCCTGACCCGCACCAGTGACAATGGCTACCTTGTTTGACAAATTATTCATTCGCAATAATTGAAGAATCATGAATCTATCGAAAAAATTCCGGGCTACTTCCCGGTTCCGGCAAGAACATCAGTAGCCGAAGACCAATTCCCTAATTTTGTCGGTATTGTTATCAACACCCCCTTAACATTGTTATAAAAATTATCATTAAAAAAATTGTGCCTTCGCCCTTTCCCATCCAAATTGTTAATCCCAACTTCGAACCCATGATTCTCTCCAATATCAACACCATCCGTGAAGCAGATCGCCGCATGATCGAAGATCACCACTATCCAGGCGTTTTGCTCATGGAGGAAGCCGGGAAACGGGCTGCTGAAGCAATCATGCGGGATTTTCCTGAACAACAGTTGTTCACCATTCTTGCCGGGCCAGGTAACAATGGCGGAGATGGGTTTGTGATCGCTCGACTTTTGCATCTGGCAGGGAAATTCGTGTCTGTACTTTTGTCCAAACGGGAATCAGAATTACCGACCGATGGCGACGCCGCCATTATGCGAAAGGTACTCCTTGCCTTACCTGTGAAAATGGTCGCCTGGGAGCAGGGAATGATTGCCAGACTGAGTAAAGACACCTTGCTGGTTGACGCTCTTCTGGGTACAGGTATCCGTTCTGAGGTGCGGGGCACCATCGCCGACATGATCACGGAAGCCCGTGAAGGTGGCTTGCCAGCAGTTGCAATCGACCTGCCATCCGGCCTCAATGCAGACACGGGAGCTGTGATCAGCCAGCCCATTGCGACCGCATTCACTTATACATTTCAGCTTCCCAAAATTTGCCAGTATGTTACGCCGGCAGCTGAATTCTGCGGAATCATTCGCGTATTAGACATTGGCATCTGGCCATCGGTGATTAACAGTCTGAACTGCCCATCCACGCTCCTGGATGATGATTGGCTCAGCGATAACTGGAAATTCAGAAGCACCACCGATCACAAAGGCACTTTTGGCCATGTATTGATCGTTGCCGGCAGCAAAAGCATGGCAGGGGCAGCGATTCTAGCGGCAAAAGCCGCCCTTCGGGGTGGGGCGGGCCTGGTAACGGTGGCCTGTCCAGGGGCAGTGCGAATCCCTTTGCTCTCAGCCTGTCCTGAGGCCATGTGCATATCTATAGGCGAAGATGATCGGACGCACTTTGAGACAGAAGATGTAAACGCAGTTCTGAATGTTGTAGAAGGAAAAAAAGCTTTGGTTATCGGCCCTGGGATGGGAGTACATGACAGCCCCCATACCTTTACCGGACACTTCCTTACGGGGATGCAACAATACTACCCTGAATGCCCGACCGTCCTGGATGCAGATGGCCTGAATCATTTGGCCGCAACCCCGAGGCTGACCTCAGAAAATCTCGTTCTGACCCCTCATCCAGGTGAAATGCGAAGGCTGCTTCATCGGGTCAAAGACCTAGATGCCCGGAATGAAAGGCTTGATGCTGCCCTTGCATGTGCACAAATATATGGCGCGACCGTTGTACTGAAGGGTGCCGGGACAATTGTCGCTACTCCAAAGGAAGAAGTCTATGTCAATTCTACCGGAAACCCGGCTTTAGCAGCAGGTGGCACCGGGGACGTACTGGCAGGGCTCATCGGGGCTTTGCTGGCACAGGGATACCCAAAAGACATTTCAGCAGCCATGGGGGTCTGGCTCCATGGAAAAGCCGCCGATGTGTGGATAAAAGAGCATCCTCCCGAAGCCTTAACCGCAGGGCTGCTG
>CAZLKP010000003.1:0-5105 GCA_964560095.1 uncultured Bacteroidia bacterium | reverse complement strand
TGACTGGATCGAAAAAGCTTTTCCGCCTACCAAGTGAATATTTCCCTGCCGGGCACTGAATGAATTTATGTAGATTGATCCCGAATTTTCGAGTCCACCACGCTATAGATTTCCTTCTCACATGCTCGACCTGTCCCAAGCCCGTCTCACCACCCTCGCTGTCCATAAGCTTGGTAATAAGCTCAAAAATGAGGGCTATGTCGCATCCGAGAGCCTCTTTGAGCTGAAAGATGAGGACCTGACTCAAACCCTTCAGGCGTATTTTCTGGGAGCTTTTAAGGCCGAGGAATACTTCAAATTCAGTCATGAAGATGACCTGTCACAGAACAAGGTTTTTGCCATCTGTCATGCCATGTTTGAAGGCTCTCGCGAAGACTTCCTACCCAAATCCAAAGAGCTGCTGGAGCAGCTATATCTCTGCGCCTTGCATCCTCATATCAAGGGTGGCGAATTATACATCGCTCACTTTCGGGAATGCATGGTGGACGAGGTCACAATGGAAGCCATCGGAATCTTCAAATCCGAGAACAAGGATCTGTATTTCGAAGTGGACCCCAATGAGGACGCCACCAACCTGAATGTGACCCTGCATCAGGGCATTCCGGTAAAAAAGCTGGATAAGGGCTGTCTGGTGTTCAACACCTTTCCTGAAGATGGCTATTCTGTGATGATGGTTGACCGAAACAGCGAGGATACGGCCTACTGGCGTGAGGATTTCCTGGGCGTGACGAGAATTCAAGATCACAGTTTTCAGACTCAACACTTCCTGAATCTCACCAAGGACTTTTGCGACGAGGTGCTGGCGCCTGAAAAAGACAAAAAAGACCAGCTGGTGTTTCTGAATCGATCCATCAACTACTTCAATAAAAAGAAGGAGTTTGACCTCGACGAATTCAAGTCGAATGTGGTGGAGCCTCAACACCGGGATCGTTTTGAGGAATACCGGGTTGATTACGAAACAGACACTGGGCTACCCTCGGCGGACGAAGGTTTTCAGATCTCCAAATTTGCAGTGAGGCAGATGAAGAAGCAGTTCAAATCGGTGATGACGCTGGATACACAGATTGAAATCCGCCTTCTCACAAAGGACGCCAACGAAGCCGGCCAGTATATCGAACGAGGCTTTGACGAAGCCCGTGGGATGTACTATTACCAGGTGTTTTTTCATGCGGAGGAGGGGTGAACTACTTATTCCATTCCGTGCCCGGAATCAAGGCAATAATCACCAGTTTCTTTTTGAATTTCCAGGCTTGGATAACAGGATCGTATTCGGTGAATTCCCATTCGTCACTTTCGGTGTTGGGGAGCCCAAACAACTTGACGGCTGCTCTGTCGCGGGCCGATTCTGATTTGTAGTTCAGGATCATCTCATACATCGGCTTGTTGCCATCTTCATCGAAATAATACACGACGCTTTCAATTTCCTGGTCTGACAATTCCTGCATGTAAACAGCCCGGAAAGACGTCTCCCCAGGCTGCCGTTCAGCGTCATCGCCGTGTTTGGCCAAAAACTCCTCCAGCGGCATCCCGAAATAAACCATCTTCGACATAGGTGCCGGCGTGACTTCCCTGGATATTTTTTTCATTGGGTTGCAGGAAAGCAGCGAGGCTGATAGGATCACGAAGGGGTATAAATACTTCATATTCAGAGGTTCTGTGTTGGTGGATGGAATGTATTGAAAATATTCATTATCTGAATTGGCTTTTCGACTCTTTTGTTCAAAGAAGTCGTATCGAGATCAGCGTGGTATATTGCCTATTCGACCACCTAGTAACCCAATTCATGAACTTGCCACCGGTGAGAGAATTTTCAGCATTTACTCGCCTCATTCGTTTTATCCTTAGCAGGCAAATGAGTATGCTTCACCGCGAATTACCATATCTGATAAGCAAGAAGAATCTCGTCTTCTTTTCCAGTGAAAAGATCACCCTCAGCGGGTGGATGAAACAATACGGCGAGGAGGGTCCGAGTAGTCGATTTTTCTGCGATGGCGTCCATCCTGCTCTCATTACCTGCCAGACCTGGGCTGAAGATCTGGTCGCATTCATAGATCCCATTGTGGGAAATCAGGGAGTCTAAGCCCCAAACATGGTAATAAAATCACCTTTTCAACAATCATCTTATATCCAGCCCGTTCAACAAACTAACTATTTTTTGTGATAGAAAATCTGTCATGTAGAATATTCGCGAAGCCGCTAAGTAAAAGACGCAAAGACCGCTATTTGACCTGTTTTTTACGCCCATAGCGCCTTCTTTTTGTCTTTGCGGTGAAGAATCACCCCTGTTGAGATAGCCTCTTCTTTGTGCTTCGCAACACTTTCTGACCGGATTATTCTCCGTCCAGGCCTTCCAGCAATTCGGGAGAAATCCCCACACTGGCAAATCCACCATCGTGGTAGAGATTCTGCATGGTCACTTTCCGAGTGAGATCAGAAAAGAGGGAGACAACATAATTGGCACAGTCGTCGGCGCTGGCGTTGCCAAGCGGAGACATCTTCTCGCCGTAGTCGAGCATTTTGTTGAATCCGGTCACGCCGGTTCCGGCAGTCGTTGGTGTCGGTGATTGAGAGATGGTGTTCACTCTCACCTTTGACTTTTTGCCAAAGTGCCAGCCAAAGCTTCTGGCAATGGATTCCAGGAGCGCCTTGGCATCAGCCATGTCGCTGTAATCCGGGAAGGTGCGCTGAGCAGCAATGTAGGTCAGTCCTACAATGGAGCCCCACTCATTCATCATGTCGCGATGATAGAGCGCCTGCATGGTTTTGTGAAAGCTGATGGCAGAAACATCGTAGGTTTTGCCCAGCCAATCGTAGTTCAAATCAGTGTAATGTCGGCCCTTACGCACATTGGGAGACATCCCGATGGAATGCAGCACAAAATCCACCTTGCCATATTCTGCTGCTGCTGTATCCAGCAGCTTATTCAGGTCGTCCATATTGGTGGCATCAGCAGGTACGAGCTGAGAACCTGTTTTCTCAGCCAGTTCCTGGATGCCACCCATGCGCAGTGCCACCGGAGCATTGGTCAGCACAAATCGACCACCTTCCTCATACACGTGCTCAGCGACTTTCCACGCAATGGAACTAGCGTCCAGCGCCCCGAAGATGATTCCGTTTTTTCCCTGGAGTAGATTGTTTGCCATATCTGTTGGATATTTCTGTCAGAATGGACCTCAAATACGGGGAATTTTCGATGTGAGGCAAGAAACAACCGGAAGAAGCCGAATTCGGGCGCAATTGTAAATATTAATGGGGAACATCAACTGCCTGAATCCGTTCCTGAACATACATTCAACAAAACAACGAAACGATATGTCATCCATTCAGGGAAAAATAGCCTTCATCACCGGGGGCAGTAAAGGAATCGGATACGGAATTGCAGAATCCCTTCTCAAAGAAGGAGCAAAGGTGGCCATCACCAGCCGTTCTGCTGACAACGCCCGCCAAGCTGCACAGCAACTGAAATCATCTACCGGCGGAGAGGTGATCGGGCTGGAGGCTGATGTGCGCGACCTGAACTCGCAACGGCAGGCTATCAACCAGCCCCTGGACACCTGGGGCCAGATTGACCTCCTGGTCGCCAATGCGGGCATTGGCCATTTTGGCTCAATCGAAGATCTCACTCCCGACCAATGGAATGCCACCATTGACACCAACCTCACCGGCGTGTTTTACACGCTCAAAGCCGGACTGGAAGCTCTCAAGGCCAGCAAAGGATATTTTATCACCATTTCCAGTCTCGCAGGCACCAATTTTTTCGCTGGCGGATCCGCCTACAATGCGTCTAAATTTGGACTCACCGGTTTTACCCAGGCAGCCATGCTGGACCTGCGAAAATATGGAATTCGTACCTCCACCATCATGCCTGGATCTGTTTCGACCTATTTCAATAATCACCAACCCGATGCCGATAAAGACGCCTGGAAAATCCAGATTGAAGACCTCGGACAAATGGTCGCAGATCTCATGAAAATTGATGCCCGGACCCTTCCCAGCAAGATTGAGGTGCGGCCTACCCTGCCGCCTTCGGCGAGGTAGCATTGGGAGTCAGGGTGCAGATCGGGTAGAACCGAATAATCGCAGAATCAGGATAGATTAACCATGCTCAGCCACTCTGAGGGTCACTCATCGCCATAGATGCCAATAAACACTTCGCCGGAACTCTTTTTGTAGCCTCTGTACATCCCGTCGGAGTTGAAGGGCATGGCCACATTGCCTTGTGCGTCGACAGCAATGAGTCCTCCCTCTGCGCCCACTTCGACCAGTTTTTCGTTGATGACCTTATCGGCAGCCTCCCCAAGGCTGATCCCGCCATATTCCATCATGGCAGCCACATCATAGGCCACCACCCAGCGAATGAAAAACTCGCCGTGACCAGTGCAGGATACGGCGCAGGTATTGTTGTCGGCAAATGTTCCGGCACCGATAATCGGGGAATCCCCTACCCTGCCGAAACGCTTGTTGCTCATGCCACCCGTCGAGGTTCCGGCAGCCAGGTTGCCAGCCTGATCAACGACCACACAACCGACGGTGCCAAACTTTTTGATTAACGGGGCGCCATCGTTGCCTTCCGCCCGTCTTTCCCTTTCCTGTTGACGCTCGTAGTATCGCTTCCTACGTTCCGTGATAAAAAATTCATTCTCAACCATTTCCAGCCCAAACCCACGGGCAAATACTTCTGCCCCTTCCCTGGCCATCATCACATGCACGGAACTATCCATCACCAGTCTCGCAGCAGAAATAGGGTGACGGATGGTTGTAACGCCAGCCACTGCGCCAGCATTACGCGTACGTCCATCCATGAAAGAAGCATCCAGCTCGGCCCTGCCTTCAGAAGTGAGCACGGCTCCACGACCGGAATTGAACAGCGGGTTGTCTTCCAGGTAGTTGATGGTTTGCTCCACAGCATCCATGCTGCTCCCTCCTGCTTGAAGAACCGATGCGCCCAAGTTCAGGGCAGAATCCAGGGCAGCCCGGTAGCGGGCCTCAGCCTCGGCACTCATGCTTTCCCGGTTTATGGTACCTGCCCCACCATGAATGACAATCGTCCAGGAATCCTGCGACCAAAGAGAGCTAGCGGTCAGAATGACACAAACAAACAGGAT
>CAZLKP010000002.1:29168-33242 GCA_964560095.1 uncultured Bacteroidia bacterium | reverse complement strand
AACCGTTTCTGTTCTGTTGCCCTGAGGATAAGCACAAAGGCCCAGACAAGAAGAGTTAGTATCCAATTGCTGTGGGAGTTGTAGAGAAAGGCGTAGCCATTGCAGGGCTCGAGATGATCTTGAAACAAGGAGCAGACGCAGGCCTGAGGTGGCAAAGCCCGGGAGAAGCGATCACCCTCCACGAACCATCTGCCGATTTCCCGGCAACAGACTGGGTAGTGCTTCCACCCGCAACCGGTATTCTGGGGAACAGAGACCATCATCCGTTGCAGGTCGAAATCATTGACCGTTGGAGGCATCTGAATGAGTCGAATCCGATGGGCAAGCACCTGATTGACCTGACCCACCTGAGGTCGATGAATGCCCCCCATCGGTGGGTTCATGATCACATAGGTGTGTCGGGGCAGGTTTTTGCCAGGATCATGCGTTTATTTGCATGGAGAGAATTACATGGTGTATGAACAGGCAGAACGAGATACTGATTGCAGAGAGTGGGGCAACCAAGACAGAATGGCGGTTTCTCAGCAACCGGCAACTGAGCCATGCTGTAAGAACAACCGGTTTTAACCCCAATGTCATGTCGATTGCCACCATCGAGTCCGAAATGATGGCGGTGAGGCAAGGAGAATTGGCCTCCCTCCATCCCGATCAGATCGTGTTTTATGGTGCGGGAATCGGTGGGGATTCTCAACGAAGCGTCATGCGTGGCATTCTTACCGCTTGCTGGCCATCGGCTGACATTTTTGTCGAGCACGACCTGACCGCAGCAGCCAGAAGCACCCTGCGAAAATCCGGAATTGTCTGTATTCTCGGCACCGGCTCCAACTCCTGCCTTTATCATGATCACGAGGTGGTGGACCACAGAGGGGGTCATGGCTACCTGTTTGGGGATGAAGGGTCTGGCATGGATCTGGGCAGACAGCTCATCGTGCGTCTGCTCCGAGAGGAATTACCGGATTCGATCAGAACCTTTGTCGAATCGCAGGAAGGGCTTTCGCTGTACGAGCTCAAGCTAGCCATTCTCAGGGATGAGCACCCCAACGTGCGCCTCTCCCGCCTGGCCAAGCATTTAGACGAGCTGATTCACCACGAAACGATCCGAAACATGGTTGTGGAGCGGTTTATTGCTTTTCTGGATACCACTGTGTGCCGCTATCCCAATTTTCAGACCTACCCGGTAGATGTCATGGGATCGATCAGTTTTCATTTTCAGGATCTGTTTGATGAAGCAGCCCAGCAGATGGATGTATTAATGGGGCACATCATCAAAGACCCCGTGGACCAACTCGTGAACTATCACCTGCGACAACTCGGTGTCTGAGGTGAAATAATTCAGCATCATTCCATTCGGCTAACTATTCAGATTCTGATAAATTCGGAATCCTCTTTCCCGCCCATTTTATCCAGTTATGAACCAACCCAGAACTGCCCCCAGCCGCCGTCCACAACGCATCATTCAGATGATCCAGTCCTGGGAAAAGGTCGGCAGCAGATACTATTTCCGTTGTGATGACAAGGTGCTGGAAGTTTCGGTTTACAGCAGTAACATCGTTCGCTTCCGATATAGTCCAGATGGCCGCTTCGAAGATGATTTCTCTTATGCGCTAATGCGGGAAGAGCCACCCGAACATCCGGATTACGACTTTCAGCTCAACGAAGTGGAAGATCGGTTTGTGATTTCCACCTCAGAGATTGACGTGTCGATCAGCCGGACGCTTCACATCAGCATCCATGACAAGGCCGGCAGGCTCATCAATGAGGATGAAGCGGGTGTATTCTGGCATGAGAATCATGCTTTTGGTGGTCATGTGGTGCAGTGTGCCAAAAAAATCCAGGAGCGGGAAGAATTTTTCGGATTGGGCGACAAGCCCTGCCGGGCTCATTTGCGGGGATTGCGATGTGAAATCTGGGGGTCCGACACTTATGGCTATGAGCGAAATTCTGACCCGCTGTACAAAAACATCCCATTCTATTACGGCCTTCAACAGGGGATCGGCTACGGAATTTTTTTCGATAATACCTTCCGGAGCCGCTTCGACTTCGGGCACGAACGCAGCGATGTGTGCCATTTTGGATCGGAAGGCGGTGAGATGAATTACTTTTTCATTTACGGACCGGAGCTACAGCGAGTAGCCGAATCCTACACCCAACTCACCGGCATGCCCGACATGCCGCCCCTGTGGGCCTTCGGATACCAGCAATCTAAGTGGAGCTATTTTCCTGAATCCAAGGTCAAAAAATTGGCGGCGGAATTCCGTGACCGGAAAATTCCATGTGATGTCATCCATCTCGATATCGACTACATGGATGAATTCAAATGTTTCACTTGGCATCCAGAACGGTTTCCGGACCCGAAAAGGCTCATTGCAGAACTGGAAGCCGACGGGTTCAAGACAGTGGTCATTCTGGATCCCGGACTGAAGATTGACAAAGGTTATGATCTGTACATTCAGGGGGTGGAGCAGGGAATGTTTTGTCTCCGGGCGGATGGTCCTCTGATGAAGGGGAAAGTATGGCCGGGTGAATGCCATTTTCCTGATTTCACCAGTCCTCGGGTGCGCGAATGGTGGGCAGGCTTGTTGGAAAGCTTTATGAAATCCGGCGTTCGGGGGATCTGGAACGACATGAATGAGCCAGCTGTGTTGGAAACGGGCACCTTCCCGAATGATACCCGCCACGACTACGACGGCCACCCCTGCAGCCACCGAAAAGCGCACAACGTGTATGGGATGCAAATGGCCAGAGCCAGTTATCAGGGAGCCAAAAAGGCCATTTATCCCCGAAGACCTTTTATGCTTACCCGCTCCGGTTATGCCGGCGTGCAGCGGTATGCCGCTGTCTGGACCGGCGACAACCTGGCTACTTGGGAGCATTTGTCCATTGCCAATATCCAGTGCCAGCGGCTCAGCATTTCCGGCATATCGTTTTCAGGCGCTGATGTCGGAGGCTTTATTGGAGAATGCAGCCCGGAGCTCATGGTCAGATGGATGCAACTGGCCGCTTTTCATCCCCTGTATCGGACACATTCTTCCAGAGATTACGCGGAACGTGAACCCTGGTCTTTTGGAGAACCCTACACAAAGGCTATCCGGGCAGCCATTGATACCCGCTATCACTTTCTGCCCTACATTTATACCCAATTCTGGAAATATCACGCCCAAGGCACTCCCCTGATCCGACCGCTGTGTTTTCTTGATCAGGAAGATCCAGATACCTATTACCGTCAAGACGAATTCGCAGTAGGCCATCAGGTGCTGGTGTGCCCAGTAACCCATCCAGCAGCAGATGGGAGAAACCTGTATTTACCCAAAGGCATCTGGTATAATTACTGGAACGATAACCAGGTAGAAGGCGGGCAAGAGCTATTCATCGAAGTGACGCTCGACACCTGGCCTATTTTTATTCGGGAAGGAGCTATTATTCCTCAGTATCCGGTAGTTCAAAGTACCAGTGAGCTGAATATCGAAGCTTTGTATCTCCATGTATATCTCGGGAAAGGCCCCTGCACCAGTGAGCTCTACGAAGATGCCGGAGAATATTATGATTATGAGCAGGGAAATAACCTGATCCGGACATTTACCCTTAAGAGAGACGAGCGGAAGGTACAGATCACGCAACTGCAGAAAGGTCGCTACAACGTGCCCTATAGCACATTCAAGCTGTACATCCACGGCGTGGATTTCCAGCCGGGTGAGATCCAGGCAGATGGCCGGATCCGGTCGGCCTACCAGACTGATGCCGGGGGGCGGCAGGTCTGGATTTTGTCAGTGGATGAGTCGTTTGAATCGATCGTGATTCCAATTATCAGGAAAAAGAAGCGCGAAAAAAGGACCGATTGATCTGCTGAACCGATTTCCAGAGCTTTTCAGAGCACCTTACCTTTCGAAATTCTGTTTCAAGGCTTTTCCCTCTATTCGCTTTCATGTTCTCCTTACCCAAGACCATCCCTAATACTACTACGCTATGATACGCCATGTCAACTTTACCCGCCCTCTTACACTGGCCTTATTTGTTGCCCTGACAGGCACGGTGAGCCAGGCGCAGATCCTGGACATTGATCCTGTTTTTCCAACT
>CAZLKP010000002.1:28341-29158 GCA_964560095.1 uncultured Bacteroidia bacterium | reverse complement strand
CTATGGATGATACCATCACAGTGATCTACGATGCAACCGCCGGAAACGGTGCCCTCACTGGCGTCAGTCCGGTGTATGCCCATGCTGGATTGATCACAGACCAAAGCAGCAGCCCCACGGACTGGAAGTTTGTTCAGGGAAACTGGGGCATGGCCGACCAGAAGGTGCTGATGGAAGACCTTGGTAATAACAAACACCAGATCAAATATCACATCCAGAGCTTTTATAATGTGCCTATGGGCACAGTCCTGGAACAGCTGGCATTTGTCTTCAGAAATGCTGACGGGACTGTTGTCGGGAGAGACACAGACGGTTCGGATATCTACTATCAGCTGTTTCAGCCAGGAAATCTGGCTGCAAAAATCCTGCAACCAGTTACTCAATCAATTTATGTATCCGGAGATTCCGTAACTGTGTCAGCTGCAAGTTCTGACTCATGTACGATCTCCTTGTTTCTGGATGACGAAGACGGATCTGAATTATTGAGCCAGACTAATGGAAAGTTTCTAACCTTCACCACTTCATTGGATAGTTCTGGAGCCTATACCCTGAGAATCGTCGCTGACAATGGCATGAGTGTCGGACGCGACTCTGTAGAAATAGCAGTAAGACCAGAGGTACTGATTCAGGATCCTGCTGCGGGCATTCGACCTGGTATTAATTATATCAACGATTCCACCGTTGTACTGGCATTGTATGCTCCTGGAAAAGATTTTGCAGTGGTTCTGGGCGATTTCACTGATTGGGAATTCGATCCCGACCTATTTATGGACCTGTCATCTGACAGCACGCTGTGGTGGACCGAGGTTTCCGGCCT
>CAZLKP010000002.1:16754-28331 GCA_964560095.1 uncultured Bacteroidia bacterium | reverse complement strand
TGGTGCCAATTGAATTTGGTCTACTTTTCTTTGCTGATCCCTATGCTGAAAAGGTTTTGGACCCATGGAATGATCAGTTCATCCCTGCATCAGTGTATCCCAATCTTAAACCCTATCCTTCCGGCAATACCAATCGGATTGTATCTGTGCTTCAGACCGCAAAGACCCCATACAACTGGCAATCCAATGGCTATACACGGCCCAAAGTAGAGGATCTGGTCATTTATGAATTGCTGGTGCGGGATTTCTCCTCAGATCATAGCTATCAAACTGTGATTGATTCTCTGGACTACCTTGAAAATATGGGAATAACGGCCATCGAGCTGATGCCCATCATGGAGTTTGAAGGCAATGAATCATGGGGATATAATCCTTCCTTTCTCTTTGCAGTGGACAAATATTATGGAACTGCCAATGACCTTAAGGCATTGATCGATTCTTGTCACCTTAGAGGAATCGCGGTCATCCTCGACATGGTTGTGAACCACCATTTTGGACAATCACCACTCGTAGAACTATACTGGGATGGTGTGAACAATCGTCCTGCACCAGATAATCCATGGTTTAACCCTGAAGCTACGCACCCTTTCAATGTAGGATATGATATGAATCACGAAAGCCCTCAAACCCAGGAATATGTTGATCGCATTCTTCGCTACTGGGTGGAGGAGTTCCGGTTTGACGGGTACAGAATGGACCTGTCAAAAGGGTTTACCCAAAGAAACACTCCCAACGATGTAGGGGCCTGGGGTGCCTACGATGCATCCAGAATTGCCCTTCTCAATCGCATGTATCAGGAACTCAAGACGGTCGATCCAGATGTATATTTCATTCTCGAGCATTTTGCCGATAATCAGGAAGAAAGGGAGCTGTCGGATAAGGGTATGATGCTATGGGGAAATATGGTCCACACCTACAACGAAGCCACGATGGGCTACATCCCCGGGTCCAACTTCAACTGGATCTCACATCAGCAACGTGGCTGGAACGACCCACATGTGGTAGGCTACATGGAGAGCCACGACGAAGAGCGATTGATGTACAAAAATTTGGAATTCGGAAATTCCAGTGGCAGCTACAATACCAAAGACCTCAACACAGCACTGGCCCGCATGGAACAGGCAGTAGCCTTTTTCCTCACCATCCCAGGACCCAAAATGATGTGGCAATTCGGTGAATATGGATATGATTATTCTATCGACTTTAACGGGCGCGTAGGCAATAAACCCGTGGTATGGGAGTACCTCGAGAACCCCAATCGCAGAAACCTCTATGATGTGTATTCTGCTGTAGGGCAATTACGCCAATCTTCCGATGCCTTTGAAACAGATAATTTCAACCTTGATGTGGGTGGTGCGGTGAAACGAATCTGGCTCAGCCATCCGGACATGGATGTGATGATCATCGGAAACTTTGATGTAGTCGATCAAAGCGGAATGCCCAGCTTCCAGAGCACCGGTTGGTGGTATGACTTCTTCAGTGGTGACTCCATCAATGTCACCAATACCAACATGAACATGTCCTTGGCACCAGGTGAATTTCACATTTATACAGACAAGCGTCTCGCAACCCCTGATCTGACCCTGAGTACCTTTGACCTAATTGAGAATCATCCATTCCGGATGCATGTGGCGCCCAATCCAGCCAGCAGCTACACAGAGCTGAGCTATACCCTGCCATCAAGCGAGGAAGTCCGGATTCGAATCATGGATATTCAGGGAAAAATCCTCCGTCAGGAATCCCTGGGACGCCTGATCGCTGGCGAGCATCGCTGGACATGGCAGATGAATGACGATCTACCTGCGGGTATGTACCTGATCCAGATGCATGCCGGAGCGCAGCGGGAACAGACACGGGTCCTGCTGCGGTAATCAGCAGCCCTCACGGGATGTGAAACAATCTCCCAAAAGCAGCGTGTCCTCAGGATACGTTGCTTTTTTTTTATTTTCTGTTAACCTTTCCCATATTTCTTCACTCCACAATGAGACCATTCCCGCAGCGTCCCCACTTCCCAGGCTCCAACAATTATTCTATCATGAAGTATGTGCCAATTCTCCTGATTCTGAGTTCCGTATTTTTTTCATCTTGCTCAGGCAGCTTGTCTGAACAAAAGCATGAATTCATCGATGCCCGTACTGGGCTCGCCGTCAACTCCACCACATATCCTGGCGATTGGGAAGTGATATCGAAGCCTGTTTACACCATAGACCAGAAAATTCCCACCTTCCTGATCCAGATCCAAGGGCCCAACAACCTGAAATCATTCAACACCCCGATCAAGTTTCACATCTCCTACCAACATCCGCAGACTACGCAATTCATGCGGAATACCACGCTGGGACATATGATGCGACCCGAAGCAGACGTAAGACAGCTTTTACAGGAAGAAGCCGCTCCGCGGATGGAAAACAGTGGGTTTACCCTTGATGGTGAGCGTGAGTTTCCGGAGGTACTCGCCTTTCTGAATCAGAAATTAATGGAAAACAGTGGTGGCGGCGTCAATGTGGAGCCCCTGTCAACAGTGTGGACAAACGGTCAGGGGCAAAAAGCGCTGGTTTCTGTAACCAAATTTTCTCAGAAACAGCCCTTTATGTTTGGCGAGACAATGACCACCTGGTTTTACGGGGTGCAGTACCTGTTTGTGGATGAAGATGCATTTGAAGGAACAATCGCCAGCATGAACCAAGCCCTCTTGAACACCGAAGAGAATCCTGAATGGCAACAGTACACGAGTCATCTCACCCAGCAGCGCATGCAGGAATCGGCCCGTCAGCATCAGATCCGAATGCAAAACCGACAGGCGGCCTTTGATGCCCATCAACGCAAGATGCAGGGAATCTATCAGGCGCAGGAAGCCAACCATGCTGCCTTCATGAACCGCAATTTCGGCTCAGCCAGCAGTTCCTCCCAACGGGATTTCCTGAACATGATCAATGAAGAGGAAACGGTCCACAATCCACTGACCGGAGAAAATTACCAGGTCGATGCCGGTGCCACCCAGTATTGGATGGACAGTGATGGAAACTACATCATGAATGATGACCTGTTTTACACGCCAAATGGCGACATCAACCTGAATAACCGGGAGTGGGTACAAGTGGAGCCCCGGTAGGCACTGACCTGTTCAGGAAGCAAAGGGACATTCCCGCAGCCAGTTGTGCCATTCATCGAGAGCTTCTGCCTCGCAAAAAGGCTGAATAGAGACTGGTGTGTCGGTTTGATCGAACACAAGATCGAGCCTGACAAAGCCAGTGCCGGTTTTGAACCAATACACATCCTTGTTTTTCTTTTTGAGATAATTACTCAATCCCCAGTCATAATCTGCGGCCTCCGCTCGAATTTGTTCATACCAAATCCTTCGTGGTCCAGGAGGTGGTATTCCCGGAACCGCATAAAGAGGTTGTTCAAAAATCAACGACCGGACCTGATCTTTGAGGGCGCGTCCTCCTTTTTTGGGAACACGAGGTCTCGTCATTCCATGTTCATCAAAAGGCAGGTCCACATAAGTGCTTTTTTTTCCATCCGAAAACTCATAAGACAGGCACGATTCTCCAGCGGACATCGACACGTCCAGACCTGCTTTTCTCGCGAGATTCTGAATCTCTTTGTGTCTGAGCACCAGAAAGGGCAACTTCAGGAAGATTTCCGGAAGTTCCGGACTGGGTGGTAGCGTAGGAAAGTATCTGGCCTCCGGGCCTACTTTTTTCAGCACCTTCGGCTGTTCGATATTGACAGGCGGCAGCTCGGAAAACAAAGGTAGGTCCAACCCAAACATCCGCTCTCTGGCACGGGTCACAGCCGTGTAGGCCCAGCGAAACATTTGCCGGCTTTTTCTGGGAAAAGCCGCAGCAAAATTGACAAAAACATCCGACCATTCGCCTCCCTGGGCCTTGTGAACCGTGATTGCATAACCATAGCGGGCCTGCAGGGCATTGAAGTATGGATCCCGGAGCAGCTTCTCAGCCGCCTCCGGGTGATCCGGCTGCCAGTCGGGATTTCGTTTCCGGAAATCCACAACCAAGGCCTGTTGATCCTTGACCCCCAGCCGCCTGGGCTGCAGAACACTGTTTTCCAGCAACAGGATTTCCAAGGTAAACATCTGGGAGGTTTCCGGATGCGGCGCCTCAATGGTGACGTTGCGAAAAGACAGGTTGATCAGGCTTCCGGGTTGGCCCTGCTTGCCCCGCAAGGCAACATGCCGCTCTTCGACCGAATCCCCGACTTCCAGCACCCGTACATGGGTGCCGTTGTAAATGATATGATCGCCGGCGTAAAAGTTGCGGTCCACCATGAGCCAATCGCCCGGTTGTATCGGCAGAGATTGAGCCTGGTAGCGCATTCTTCGCACCACCTGATTGATCCGGTAGGCCTGATCATTGGTATGAGTGAGAACAATGACAGACAACGGCTGATGCTCCAGTTCCAGAAGGGGAAAATGCTGATCAAAATCCCCCCAGTTAATCGCTGTCAATCCTGGACCTTCGGGCAGGCGAAAACCCGGGACTCCCCTACGCTGCATGGCTTTTCGCAGATGTAGGGAGGCATTCAGAATACCGCTGTCGCCCAGCTGTCGCATGACCTGGGTCAGCTCACATTCATTGACCACCAGTCGATAGCGAGCCCTGAGATAGTCGGCCTCCAACGCCGGTGAAAACTCCCCCCCTGCCACAGGTGGCAGCTGTGCAGGATCTCCCACAAACAACAGGCGATCTTCAGGACGATGGCTCAAGCGAGTGGCACTGATCAGATCATTGAGCAAAGATCCGCTGCCAAAGCGCATCCCTTCAGAATCGGAGCGGGCATCGGTGAGCATGGAAGCTTCATCTACAACCCAAAGCGTAGGCCCCGGAAGATCCGGATATACCAGGGGAAAAGTGAGCTGAATGCTGTCCTGAACCCCGGATTCGATGGAAGGACGACCGTACAATTGCGAGTGGATTGTTCTGGCTTCCACTCGCGTCACCCGTCGCAGGACTTCTGCCGCTCGCCCTGTAGGCGCCATCATCACAGGCGCGTGCGTGCCTTCCTCCTGCAGATGCTCTACCAGTTTTCGCAACAGAAAGGTCTTACCTGTCCCCGCATAGCCTTTCAGGATAAATACTTGCTGATTGGACTCCTGCAGAAAAGCCATCAACTGGTACCAGGCCTCCAACTGATGTTCAGTCAGAGACGGAGAGGACCTAGCGATATGTTTCTTTTCTGCAGGCACGGGTGGTGGGAATATCGCAAGAAAAGACCAAAATCATGGTATCAGCCAAACATCCGCCCCAGCAATCCTTTCTTTTTGGGCTCGGCGGAAAAACCGGCTTTTTCGACCAGCGCTATCACCTGACCACTGTCCCACTTGGTTTCTACCGTGAGGACTTTGTCCGGATTATCGGTATCTACTTTCCAGGCATCGATCGCAGATTCTTCCTCGAAAAAGGGAGTCACCTTGGCGATACAGCCGCCGCAGTTGATATTGGTTTTGAATGTATGTTTCATATGAGTTGGGAATCGAGGGTTGAAGAGTTGAAAATCATTTTCAGGGTTACGAACGATGACCAACAACCCAATGACCATCCACCTATGTCCGACTGATCTTCTTCACTTTTAACCTAAGAGAATTACCGATGACAACCACATCTGACAAGGCCATGGTGGCGGCACCGATGATAGGGCGAAGATAGCCAAATGCCGCCAATGGAATGGCCAGGGTGTTGTAGAAAAAGGCCCAGAAAAGATTTTGACGGATGGTGATTACCGTGTGACGGCTGATTTCGCGGAGATCCTGAAGCGTTTTGAGTTTGCCCGAGAGGAGAATGACTTCTGCCGATTGAATGGCTACTTCCGTGGCCTCCCCCAGCGAAATCCCGACCGTAGCGCGAGCCAGTGCCGGTGCATCATTGATGCCATCACCGACCATCGCCGTGGGGGTTTCTGCGGACAAAGCTTCGATGTGCTTTAGCTTTTCTTCGGGTAGTTGCTCTGCCAGGACCCGGTCAATGCCCAGCCGGAAAGCGACAGATTCAGCCTTCTCTTGCCGGTCACCTGTGAGCAGGACAGGTTTTAATCCTTCAGACTTGAGGTACTGAATGGTATCTGCCGCATCCGGCCTGAGTTCATCTTCCAGATCGACGGTAGCCACCACCTCGTTGTTTTTCAGCAGAAACAAATCATGGTTCAGATCTTCCGTGAGACCCTGTGCCAGACGAAAGGAGCCCAACTGATAGCTATTTCCTCCCTGATCGTGCCCAGCAAGTCCCAGGCCTTTGGTTTCCCGCACCTGCTCCAGCTTCACGGAGCCTGCATCTGCCAGCTGCTCTTTCAGAGCTTTGGCAATGGGGTGAGAAGAGTACTGCTCCAAAGAATAAATCAAAGACCTGGCTTCTTCCTGCGAAACCCCTGAGGCATGAAGGTGTGCAATGGTTAAGCGACCCGTGGTGAGGGTCCCGGTTTTGTCGAATACGACTTGCCTGATGGTGTTACATGTCTCAAGCGTTCGTCCGCCTTTCACCAGAATGCCCGACTTACTGGCCCGACCCAGCCCCACCACAACAGCCGTAGGTGTGGCCAAACCCATGGCACATGGGCAAGCAATCACCAGCACAGCCACACTGTGAATGATGCTGTCGGCCAGGGAGACCCCAAAGACCAGCCAGCTGAGTAAAAAAGTAACCGCAGCAATGCTCAAAACCGCAGGCACAAATACTGCAGAAATCCGGTCAGCCAGTTTTTGAATCGCAGGCTTATCAGCCTGGGCCCGCTTCACCATGTCAATGATCCTGGCCAGGGTCCCACTTTTTCCAGCTGCTTCCGCCACAACCTGGAGTTGTCCGGAAACGAGGATCGTACCTCCGATCACCTTGTCGGTTACTTCCACGTCTACGGGCAAAGACTCCCCGGTGATCATCGACTGATCGACAGATCCGAATCCGGTTTTGATGGTTCCATCTACGGGAATTTTGTCCCCCTCATTAACCTGCAATAGGTCGCCCGATTCAATATTGTTGATGGGGATTTCTTCCACCTGAATGCCATCCCCCGCAGGAACAACTCTGTTGGCTGTCTGGGGTTGCAGAGAAGACAATTCACGGATGGCCGAAGTGGTCTTGCGCACAGAGCGTTCTTCCATCACATTACCCAAAAGCACAAGGGTAATGATACTGGCAGCCGTTTCATAAAACAGAAAATCCGACCCAGCAGCTGTGATCGAGCCATAGAGGCTGTAGCCGAAGGCAGCGGTCGCACCAACCACAATCAGGACATCCATGTTAGGAACACCCGCCTTGAGCGAGCTCCAGGCCGAACGACCAAAGTAGTAGAGTCCGATTAGAAAAACAGGACTCGCCAGTGCCAGCTGCACCCAATCGTTGTGGAGCCAGTGCCAGCTCACAAACATGTGGAGAATCAACGGCAAGGTGAAAACCGCAGCGGCAGCGAACAGTTTTTCCACAAGAGAAAAACGCTCCTGCACCACATCTTCGGGATTATCCACCTGATATCCCAATCTTTGAATGCCCTTAATGATGCCCAGCAGTTTTTGAGGTTCATCTGTTTCAAAGGATACTTCGTCATTACTGAAATCGACAAATACTCCCTCCATACCCTCCTTTTCCAGATATCTCTGGATGCCAAGCGCACAGTTGGTGCATGTCATCCCTTTTACGTTAAGATCTATGTTCATTCGCGACTGTTCAGTTATCAGTGGTCAATGTAAACCAAGAAATGCTCTATTTTTCTCATTTCTCTAAATAACGAAACCCTTATGTGTTTGTTGGGTGAGAAGTCACTGGGGAGGAAAGTGGGAATTATCAGGAGAAAGTCATATCTGATCTTAGCTCAGGCAATCTTTTGCTCTGGAAAATCGTAGAAATATCAGTATATTGGAACATCAAACAACAAACCTGACATGAAATACGGAATTACATTTTTTGCGCTGATTGCTTTTAGCTTAGGATCTAGTATGGCACAAGAGGGCGAACCTCAGAAACCAGAGGTAGAAGTTGCTCCCATCACGGGTACGCCCGTGCAGGTAGCCACCCCACAGCCGCAACAGCCTCGTCTTCCCGCCTACATGGATGAGGCCAAAAACATGGAGCAGACCACTGTGGACTGGTTTGACTATCAGCATGATTTTGGGAAAATTACAGAAGGAGACGTGGTGAAGCACACATATCGGTTTAAAAACACCGGTGAATATCCGCTCAAACTGGTACGGGTGAAGCCATCCTGCGGCTGTACCACCCCCAGCTACACGCAGGGCGAAATTGGCCCCGGCGAAGAAGGCTTTATCGAAGTGGCATTCAACAGTGCGCATAAGCGCGGATTCCAAAACAAAGCCGTTACCGTCACCGGTAACTTTGAAGGCACCAATATGATCCTCCGCTTCAAAGGCGAGGTGGTGCCTGCTGAAACCGAAGTCACTCCGGAAGGTTGATTGGGATGCGAAATACGGAAAATAAAGAAAAGAGACTGTCGGGAACATCCCGGCAGTTTTTTTGTTAAACTATATATAATGATTTCGTGAATTATCTCCTGTTAATTCACGACCCTCAATGGCTTACTCTAAATCAACCCTTCATATGACAACTTATACAGCAACAGACGCCAAATCCCACCTGGAATCTCTCGAAGGATGGACCTACCACTACGATGGGATCGAGAAAAGCTTTGCATTCGGTAATTTTGTTGAAGCCTGGGGCTTTATGACGCAGGTGGCCATACTCGCTGAGAAAGCTGATCATCACCCTGAGTGGTCCAATGTGTACAACAAGGTCCACATTCGGCTCAGTACCCATGATGCTGGTGGGCTCACAGATAAGGATCTGGATTTGGCAAAGGCAATTGAAAAGGTAGCTGCGAGCGCATAGTATCCGAAGAACCTACGCTTCTTCAAAGGTCACGCGTCGAAAGACATCAGCTATTTTGATGGTGATGGATTTGAGAGGAATTTTAGTCCAGGCACTGTTTGAAACATGGTATTTGCTCGCCATAGGAAGGATTGTGGAGTTCCCCAATGAATCGGGATCTGCGTTTGGCCAGGAAGATTTTCGAAGAAACCCGGCTGGCCGGGATTTCGAGGAAAGCGGGTGAAGCCAAGTTTGCTCCGAGGGCGCTTCAGCCAGCAATATCACCCTCAAACGCTTGGCTAACTTTAAAATCCGACGTTAACGAGTGAAGGAAGTTTTCCAAACAGTGCCTACAACAAATGGCATACTTCATTCCAAACAAACTCTCTTACCCTTTACCTCTATCCCTTCATTCCTCCCTCAACTCCACCACCGTCCAGCCAGCGCCACCAAATTCTACGGGGGCATCATAGACTTCTTTCACGCCAGGGGTATCGATCAGGTGCTGGCGAATGGCCTCTCGCAGAGCACCCGTGCCCTTTCCATGCAGCACTTTAACCTGCCGAAGGCCTGCAATCCGCGCATCGTCAATGAAGCGATCCACCTCCGGAATAGCTTCCTCTACCCGCTTGCCCATCACGTCGATCTCAATCTTCACCTGCCGACTGATGCTCCCACCAATGACCTTGATGCGACTTTTCTTCTTCTCTCTGGGTGATTCGATTAACTCGATCGATTCCTGAGGAACGGTCAATCGCAGGGCATCCGCTGCGATCACCACGCGATTTCCCTGAATTTCCACAATTTCGCCCTTTGTTTCGCTGTCGATCAACTTGGCCCAAGTGCCCAGCTCCAATTTCAGCTCAGCCCCATCTTCCATCTCTTTCCGCCCCCTATTTCCTGGTTCCTTGTCCCTCCTTCCTTGTTCCTTGTTCCTGATTACCTCTGTCCCCGCGTCCGGCATGGAAGCCCGCAGTTTTTCCCGTGCTTTTTTGGTAGCTATTTTTTCCGCCTGGTGTTCCCGGATTTCGCGAATGGTGCGCTCGATATCTTTGTTGGCACGCTGAATGATCTCTTTGGCCTGCGCTTTGGCTTCGCGGATGATTTGTTTCTTATTTCGAGATAACTCGTTTTCCTGCTGTTCATTTTTCTCCAGAAGGGCTTTGAGCTTAACCTCCCGTTTCTCGTTCTGGGCCAGGGTTCGGTCGAGTTTTACCTGCTTCCGCTCCAACTCCTGAAGAAGTTTTTCGGTATCCAGGTCGTCTTCACCAATTTTTTTACGGGCTTTCCTCACAATGCTGCCATGCACCCCTACCCGTTTGGCCATCTCGAAAGCATAACTACGTCCCGGCATGCCTTCGATGAGCCGGTAGGTGGGCTTGAGTTCTTCGGTATCGAATTGCATGGCGCCATTGACTAGCCCAGGCGTAATTTCGGCCATGTCTTTGAGGTTGCCGTAGTGTGTGGTGATGATGCCAAAGGCACCTACGCGCACAAAACGTTCCAGGAAGGACTCTGCAATGGCTCCTCCCTGTTGAGGATCTGTTCCACTCCCAAATTCGTCAATCAGAAACAGACTGCGGTCGCCCATGTTGTCACCCATGGTACGCCACTGAAAGAGGCGGGAGGTGTAAGTAGAGAGGTCAGTATCAATGCTTTGCTCGTCACCGATGTCCAGAAACATTGAATCAAATAGCGGAAACACAGAACCCTCATCCACTGGCACCAGGAATCCACATTGTAGCATCAGACAGATTAGTCCGGCACTTTTGAGGGCTACGGATTTCCCACCAGCATTGGGTCCGGAAATCAGCAGAATGCGACTTTTCTGCTTGAGCGTCAAATCCAAGGGAACGATTGCCTGATTCTGTTTCTTTTCCTGCTGCCCTTTCAGAATCAATAATGGATAGCGGCCCTGACGAATGTGCAGGTATTTTTCATCTGATTTGATCTCCGGCAATATGGCTCCCAGCTCCACCGCCAACCTTCCTTTTGCCCGCAACACTTCAATTCTGAGCATCGTGCGTCGACACAGCTCCAGGCCTGGAACATCTTCGGCCAATTTGCGGCTCATGGCCTGCAGGATTCGGACAATTTCATTGTGCTCACTGATCTGCAATTCGCGCAGGCGGTTGTTCATCGTGAGCGCCTCTGCCGGTTCGATATAGACCGTTCCACCGGTCTGGGAAATATCCTGAACAAAGCCAGAAATCTGATTTTTTGCCTCCGCTTTTACAGGAATGACCAGGCGATCGTTCCGGATGGTGATTTCTTTCTCCAGACTCCAGTTGTTGTCATTGGCCTTTCGCAGCACTTTGTAGAGTGCATTACGCAACTCTCCGCTGACCCTGATGATCTCCTTTCGGATCTTTTTCAGTTCCGGGGACGCATCGTCAACGATGTTGCCCCGCTCATCAAACATCTGCGCGAGATCGGCGGCCAGCTTATCGGGAACCAGTGCTTCGCGCGACAGAGATACCAGTCGCGGATATTGCTCTTCTCTTGAGGAAAGAAATTTCTGAATCCGCTGGATGGAATCAAAAAAACCGGACATGACCCACAGTTCCTCGCGGGAAAGCCAGTTCCCTTTTACCCGAAGCTTGTCCAGGAGTGGTTTCAGGGAGGGAAACTGTTCATTGGGAAAGGGAGAATCGAATTCCACTAGATTTCGAAATTCGTCTGTAATCTCCAGTTCCGAGAGCAGCCATTTGGGATCGCTCGAAGGAGACAACTCCCGGAAATAGGT
>CAZLKP010000002.1:0-16744 GCA_964560095.1 uncultured Bacteroidia bacterium | reverse complement strand
GTCTCCGCCTCAGCTGTGTGCACGTATCCTATTAGTTTGTTCAGGATCACGTCCAATCCGAGTTTTTCAAAGGTATGCGGGTGGAATAGTTTCATGAATCACTGGGACAGTCCATCGGGATTTTGCCAGGGAGCACGCGCTGGCGCTTCTTCGGGCGGAGCTTCATCCTCCTGAGGGAGCTCACCTATTTCTTTCAGATGAAGCGCTCGTTCACCTTCCAACTGTTGCTCCAACTGAATGATCACTTCCTGGTACAGGCTATCCATCAAATTCGGATGAGAGGTATAATACTCATAGGTGTGGCGGAAGGTTTCCTCTTCAAGCTCAAATTTTTCCAATATTTCCAGATACAGATCTTCCCGCAGTGCATTTCGGTAGGTGACGGGACTGGATTGGGTTTCCGTGTAGGCATCTGCCACGTGGAGCTCCACCAGCACTTCACGCATGAGCTCCTGAGGCAACAAATCAGGTTCCGCTTCCTGGCAAGCCTGGAGAGCAACAAGGAGCCCCAAAAAACCCATGGCAAGGAGGGAAAGCTGCCTCCTTTTCAGACCTAGAGGTGTCATCAATGTCATTCCCACAAAGGTACGGCATTTCTCCAGAAGGTTGTATCCGACCGACACTATCCCCATACCTCTGTGCCCTCAGAGCAGTTGCGACACATGTCGATTTCGGAGCGTCCGCGCAACAGCTGCTGCCGGAATGCCTGATAGGCCTCGCTTCGCCAGATGTGCTGAAAGCTACTTTCGGACAGGCTTCCCATCACAAATTCTGCGTCCTTATCAAAACAGCAGGGTAGCACCTTGCCATCCCAGGTAATTTCAGCTCCGTGCCAGAGCTTCCAGCATTGGTTGTCAAGGAGATTTTTGATGGTGTAGGTGCCGTCTGCCTGTCGGCGATATCGGGAATATTTTGGGTTGTCTGGGATGAGCGGGCTCCCCTGCTGATAATCGTAGATCTGGGCGGTTTTCAACACCACCTGATCCACACCCAATTCTTTCCCCAATCGCTGAATGTCTTCGATCTGGTGTTCGTTGGGTTTCACGACGAGAAACTGAATCAGGATAAAGGGGTGCAAGCTTCCGGCTGCTTCCCGGGCTGCGACAAGATTGCGGACCCCTTGTTTCACTTTCTCCAGATTTCCACCTACGCGGTATTGCTGATACACCTTCTGGGTGGTTCCGTCGATGGAAAGGATCACCTCTTTGAGGCCACTCTCAACTGTTTGTCGTGCTTTGTCAGGTGTGAGATAATGTGCATTTGTGCTGGTGGCGGTGTAAATGCCGTTCTGGCTGGCATACCGGGCCATTTCGAGAAAATCTGGATTGAGGTAGGGCTCCCCCTGAAAATACAGGAGCAGGTACACCAGATCTTTATGAAGCTGATCGACTGTGAGCCGAAACAAATCCATCTGGGCCATCCCGGTGGGTCGTGTAAATGAACGCAAACCACTGGGGCACTCCGGGCAACGAAGGTTGCAGGCGGTGGTCGGTTCAAACCCGATTTTGATCGGGTTTCCGCTGTGTATGGGTTTGCCCTTCCATTTTGACCAGTAAAACGATAACCAGATCCGCACAAAGTTCCACACCTTGTGCCAGGTGAGAACTTTGATCAGCAATCGGATTTTTCTCCAGTGAAGCACACTTTATCAATTAATTCCGACCAAACTTACAGCCTTCTGCTGGGTTCACCAGCGATTTGCCCAAATACGAAAGATTTTTCCCATTTTAAGACCGCATTTCAGGATTAGACATTTCACGCTACACAACTTATCATCATCCCATTCATTATGAAAGGTATTCGCTTCTGGATTTCACGCGTGTTGTTGCTTGTAAGTCTCGGATGCTTTTTCCCTGACACCTTTCTGGCCCAACCAACCCCCATCGGCGGTGTGGTCAACACCTACATTGAGGTGAAGGCTGTGGACACCCTGAGCAACCGGCTGATCCTGGCCAATGATGCTGATTCCGCCCTAATCGGTCTCAACGACCTGGTTATGATTTATCAGACCCAGGGCGCGGCCATCCAGTCAGGAGCTTCCAATGCCGCATTTGGCTCCATCACCAATCTACAGGGGGCCGGCAGCTTCGAACTGGGCCGCGTCTGCAGCATAGGCGGAGGTGATGTTGCCATTGAAAACAAACTGCTCCAGACCTATTACGACACCACAGTTTCAGATGCCAGCATCCAGGTGATCATCGTTCCGGAGTATCATGATGCAATTGTCAACGGCAGCCTCAGCGCACAGGCCTGGGATGGCAGCACGGGGGGCGTTCTGGCCATTTCTGTGCTGGATTCCCTCTATGTGAATGGTAGTATTGATGTATCGGAGCAAGGATTTCGGGGAGGCGTGAAACTCATAGACACAGTTAACTGCACTTTTTTGTCCAGTTCGCCAGCCTACGCCTATCCTTCTGCGTACGGAGGTACAGGAGTAGGAGCAAAAAAAGGGGAAGGCATTGCGGTATTTATCCCGGGGCAGGAGTTTGGCCGTGGTCCGCAGGCCAACGGAGGCGGTGGAGGGAATGGCCATAATACCGGAGGGGCTGGTGGAGGAAATGGAGCTGTAGGAGGAAATGGTGGTGAACGAGTGCCATCTGGATTTTTTTCCTGCACCGGAATCAATCCCGGTATTTCCGGGGTAAGTCTTGCTGCCTTCGGCTATTCTGCAGGCCAGCAACGCGCCTTTCTGGGTGGCGGTGGTGGAGCCGGTGAAAAAAACAATAATACGCTGGATTGTGAGAATGGCGGAAATGGCGGCGGACTTGTTCTGATCATAGCCAATGTCATCACGGGCAATGGCGCCATCCTTTCGGATGGAGGATCCGTAGGCGCTCCCTGCTCCGACGGCAACGGAGGTGGCGGTGCTGGGGGGTCTATCCTGCTCAATGCCAATATCATCGACGGTGCCGGACTTACCATATCGGCTTCAGGCGGTGATGGCGGAGATACCAAAATCAACTGTGAAGGCCCCGGAGGTGGGGGTAGTGGAGGCGTGATCTGGAGCTCAGTACCACCTGGAGGTGCAGCAACAGACGTCGCAGGAGGAGCATCCGGTATTGCCACTGATCCCGGCTGTTCTAACTCGCCTCAGGGAGCTACTCCCGGAAGCGCCGGCGCTGTGGTCACAGCAGGTCTCGCACCACCACTCGGCATTGATCCTTTCCCGTGTGTGCTCCAAACCGCATTCGATCCGAATCAGAACCAGGCGCTTCCTGAATCACTCACAGCTCGATCCTTTGCCGTTCGACTCCTGCAAAACCCTGCCCCATCCCCCACCCTGCTCCTTCAGGGGCTCACGCCAGATCGCGCCGTCCGATACCAGTTGATGGATCTGATGGGAACGTCCATTCTCCGTGATTCCGTGATGCCGGATGGCTCGGATATTACGATCGAATTCTCTAAAGCTTCCATACCGGCAGGTACCTACCTGATACGAATTTTCCATAACGGTCAGGCATCGACACTGCGCTTTCTCCTCCTTCGTTGAACCATCCCCATGACAATTATCCCAGCAAAGCCAATTACAACGCCCAGGACCAAAGGCGCCAGCCGGGACTCCTTTTCTTGCAGCTGAATGGTGCCCGTATCCCCCCAAATGAGGTAGGGTGCCCAGGCGTAGGGAGGCCGGTTTTCGTCAATCATGGACACCATGGTCTGCTGCATGGCCTTATCTTTGGAGATCCCTGCTTCCAGGTTCAGGTAAAATCGCTCGGCAAACCTCAGAGAGACACTGTCGTCGATCTGCCAAAGAGTAGCCACCACCGATTGGGCTCCGGCATACATGAAAGCTCTGGCCAGACTGCTGTGGCCTTCCCCCTGATAAAACTTCCCCTTGCTGGTTTCACAGGCCGACAAATACACCAACTCTGCCTGCAAGCGAAGCGCCAAAATCTCAGGTTGCCAGAAGGCAGAAAAGGCATCCATGCTTCCTGGCCTGGGCTCCAGTGCCAGAAAGTTCCAGAAACCGGTCGCACTGTCCGGCTGAGCATGCCCTGAAAAATGCAGCACCGCATAGTCTCCTACCTCCTCCTGAAATGCTTCGGGATTCGCTTCTGCCCTAAGCAAAAATCCTCCCCCATACCGGTCGTGAAGGTAATTGGCCTCCTCCAGGTGGAAGGTCAGCCTGACTCCCTCCGGAACAGCTACCGGCAACTCAGACCCAACAGAACGTGCGGTCCCATAGCCGACCTGCTCATAGGAAGGAGCGACACAAAGCATGTTTACGGCACGAGCCATCGGATCTCCCTGAAGTTGCAGGTATAACAAGGTCAGGTTGTTGGCCATGGCTAGACTCATGGTTTTAACAAGGAATGGCTCATCTGCATAATACCTGCCGGCCGGTTTTTCGGTCAGGAGCAGGGCGAAGGGAATTCTTCCCACAATTCCATCCGGCACAATCCACAGACGGTCTTTTCGGCTTCCTTCCAGACGATCCAGCACGGGTTTGACCAGACTGCTATACAGCGCCAGGGAAACCGATCGCCTCACCGAGTCGCTTTGCCCAAGGGCCAGTGATTGTCCCATATAGGGCAGGGTAATGGCTTGGTACAACTGATCGACCAGCTGGCTGAGGCGATCCGGGAACGGTATTTTCAGCAACTCATGCCGATCGGAACCAATGCCAAACACAAACACGGACTGCTCACCAAGGAAATAAGAAGCCACAATCACATCGTCGGGAAGAGATGCCTGGAAGCTCTTCAGGTCAAAGGGAATGTCACCAAAGCGGGCAGATGCGTACAACGGAGACAATTGGAGCAATTGCTCCCGGAGCTGTTGGCCACGGCTGACCAGGCTGTCCAGATACATCTCCTGCCGAATGTATTGCATGGATTCGGAATCCAGATCACGAAGATCGATTTGAGCGACAGCCAGAAGCGAATCGACCTGATCGATCTGCGCGATGAGGGCTGGATCGGCCTGCTGTGTGGCCATCAGATCGAGCTGCCGACGGCGGTCCAGGAGGAGTAGACTCCGTGAACGCTCGGCGATGGACAGCGCCCGTTGATAATGCCCATCAGAGGATGTCTGCTCCCACAGCTCCCAGGCCACGGCAATGGCCTCGTTTTTCTGTTTTCGGTTGGCAGCGAGTAATTGCAGCGAAGATGCATCGTAGGCAAATTCCCGAAGCTGAATGGCCTCTACCCTCATGGCAGCCTCATGCGCATCCAGCGATGCAGTCAGAAAAGAAGGATTCCCGGTTTGACGATAACGGTCATAGAACAATCCTCCCTGAAGGGAAAAGGTCTCCCAAAGCCGGTTTTCCGGCACGTATCGGTTAGGGTTCCCGGTGTTGTCAAGGTCAGACAGTGAGTGATTGGGAAGCAGGCGAGAAAGGGAGAGCTGGCAATGATAGAGGGCTTCTTCCGTGTTTTCTTCGGCACGAAGCACTTCGGCTTGCCGAATGTAATACCCGGCCATTTCTCTGGACAGGCCCTGATTTCCCCAAAAATCCTTCCCAAAACGAATAGAAGCTTCGGCAGCGCGACAGGCAGCAGGCAAGTCTCCACGCTCCTGCATGACCGAAGATAAAATATGATTCCCCCCCGCCAAGGTAAGGCTTCGGTAGGGAATATCGGGATTGGCATTCAGGATGCCGATCGCGGCTTCCAGGTGTTGCTGTGCTTTCGGTAAATGCCCATTAGCAAATTGAAATTCTGCATAATTGGCCAGGATCCGGCTTCGGATTTCCGGCGACACGTCGTCCTGAGACAGGGCTTCCTGATAGCTGGCTTCTGCCTTTTCATTCATGCCGGCATGCCGGTAGGATATCGCCAGATCACTGGCTGTTTCGGCCATGTCATTGCTCTGGGACGGCGCATCCGCTGATTTAAGCATTCGCAATGCGCTTTCCAGCACGATATGAGCTTTCTGTAGTTCTCCCAACCTCGTGTACAGGTTGCCCAGGGGGCGAAAGGCAAAAATGGCATAGCCTGGCGTGGATTTCAGCGTGCTGTCACCGACCCGCTGATAGACCCATTCGTAGGCTTCCAGAGCCAGATCCGTATCCTGCTCATATTCCAGTGCAAAGAATCCCAAGTTCAGATACAGGGCTGCCAGATGTTTGTCCGGTTCCCATGAGAATGAATCGATCGCAGGTAATAATACATCAGAGGCCAGCATTCCATCGTAAGTCAGAAGGGAATCCAGGCGCCACAGCTGCGTTTCCACCCATGCCTCCACCTGCCCATTGCGCTTTTCCTCCCGGAGCTTCGATTGGAAAAAAGATTCTGTGGATTCCAGGTCTCCGGTTTGTCCCTGACCGCCCAAACAGGCTGCGATCAGCAGCAGGAACAGGAAGAAACTGTATGCGAAACCAGACATAGGGGAAACAAGGTAAACAAATCCAAATAGCAAGACCGGATATCATCCTGAAAGGAAGGAAGATATCCGGTCATGACGTCAAATATGAGCCATTAGCTCTGCTGACGCATGTTGCGCCAGATCAGGAAAATCAATGACCCGACAATGATAATCAACAGGATCAGCAGAGGCGTACAACAACATCCTCCCAAAAACGGAATGGAAGGGAAAATATTACAGAATCCCGGACAAGTAGAAACTTCTTCTTCGCATTCACAGAGAATCGTATCACGGCGGGCTAACACTTCCCCTGAGGGAAATCCTACCTCCAGCACAGCCTCAATCGGACCGCTCTTTTCACAATCGTCGATGGCTTTGTTTCGCACAAACCTGAACAAAAATTCCGCAGAACAATACGGATAGTACGAGGAGCGATACTCCGATGACTTCTCCTGGTAGCCATTGAGATACTGGGATTGAAAATAAACGGCGGGCGGATTTCCATATTCCACCCGCACTTTGGCACCTTTCACCGTCACGATCACCTGGTTCGGTGGAACCACCTCAATGCTGATATCGGATTCTACCAAATCCAGCTGATCAGGTGAGCCAAACCGTGCCTCCAGAAGGTCAAAATTCGGCGGATTGGCCAGGTCCACATGGTCTGGCAGGGTAATTTTAAATTGAACCGAATCCACGATGGCTGTGCCGCTATTAAAAAACTCTACATGATACAGCAAAGAATCCAGCGAAGAGTCTGGCAGACAGATCGGCCTGGGAAGACCTGTGATCGTATTGGGATCTTTTCCATATCGCAATTCTCCTTTCACCGATTCAGCGATGTACTGGCTGGAAGGCTCCCCGCTAGCCCTGTCGCGCAACACCACCACGATAGGAAACTCACTGGTTTCCCCTATCATTTCCGCATCATGCATTTGGAAAGTAGCATAGATAAATTCCTCCATAAACACGCCGGTATCTAATCGAAAATCCATATGTGCATTGATGCCCAGTTCCTCGTATTCGTTATACACCAGGTCGGATTCGATCGGGATGTTCTGAGGATCCACAACATTCTCTAGATAGCTCCGAAAAACCACATCCCCTTCATCCTCCACAGGTTCGACAATATCCCGGTTGTAATATATACTGAGGTAGCCACCGTTGTTAAAATTGAAATTCCCTGCAGATACAGGCGGTTGTTTGGGAAACGTGTATCCAGCAATGACGGTAAATTCATCCTCGGCTTCCAGCGTGTGCCAACTCAGGTCGGCCTTTACAGCACCCGGGATCAAGCCATCCTTACTTGTGGACCATGTAGAATTGAAATCGTAGATGATTGGGTTGATTGAAATGGCATTGTCCAACCGTGTGGGCCGACGGTTGGGAGAATAGATAGGGGTAGCCAGCACTGACACACTACTGGAGAGAGGTGTTCGTGGCCCAAACTGGTGATAAAACCGGAAGGTATCCGTGCCAATCCGGGGATTGGGCATGGTCTTGCGGGTGTAATATCCGTCGCCAACTTCAATGAGAAGTTCGTACCTGGCCGTGCCAAACTCTTCAATAGGCTCCAATTGCTCCAGATCCGGCAAGTCATAAATCTTGAACAAATACAGGCCATCAATGGTGGCGGAGCTATCGTCTTTGACAATCGAAAACTCCTGAGCCTGACCGACGAAAGGAATCAGAATGAATGTTGTAAACAGCCATACTGAAATTCTGGATGCCATACTTATGGGGTTAAGTTTATGCGAAAAAATGACCATTTAAGTTATCCAGATTTTCCGACTTACCATACATTTTCGTCAGACCGATTGTCTGTTTCCGGAAAATCCGGCATTTTGATCGTAAATGGCAAACCCAGATGTATTTCTCCACAATTCGACGTCTTTTCCCGGAAGGAATACACTTTTTCTTTCAGATTTCGTTGTTTATTTTGGTAGCCAAATCCGGTATTCATCCCGGATTTGGTGCTTCATCAGACGACAAATTGCATGAACTACCTATACAAGTGTCTGCTTTCAGGCCTTCTTTTTGGTTGTCTCCCCCTCATTTCTATCGGCCAGGTTATTAGCGGTTCTGTATATTCCCGGCAGCTCGGGCTACCCCTGAGCGATGTGACAATTACTGTGACAGGAACCGAACTTAGTGGCAATAGCAACCACGAAGGCCGGTTTTTTATTGCCCAACTTCCGATCGGCGAGTCTGAACTTGTGTTTCAAAAAAATGGGTTCGAAAACCGGAAGGCTGTGGTGGAGTACCAGCGAGGACAGGACACGATTTCTGTTGGTATTTCTATGTGCCCCCTGCCCGGAGCCTTCGATCGCCAACAACAGTCTGTGGCCTGGAAACGGTCGAGAGACAACCAGAAAACCCCACAAGCAGTTGCCTCAATGAATCAGCATTCGTTTCGGGAGCTTCCCGCCAGAAACATCGCTCAGGTAGCTGCTTCCCTCCCCGGTACCAGTATGCTTAACCAGCATTTTTCCAGCACCACGCCTGTCATCAGAGGCTTTTCGGGTCGGCATATTCTGTTGCTTAAGGATGATATTCCTCTGCTGCCGGTGACCCTGGGCGAAGGTGCCAGCCCGTGGTGGCTCACCGTGGACCCGACCCTGGTGGACCGGTTGGAAGTCATGCGGGGAACCAGTTCATCCGCCTATGGCAACAATGCCACCGGAGGCGTGATATCAGCCTATTCTCCTTCCCTTTCCTTTTCAGACGGCGGAAGCCAGGTGCATGCCGAAGCAGGTACGCGCTTTCAACCGGGAAGCCGAGAACTTGGTGGGCACGGTCGTCTGGCCTTGCATAGCGACGGGATCAGCCTGGGCTTGCAGGGATACCGGCGGGAGCTTTGCTCCATGCCCCTCAGTGCGGCTTCGACAGCCATAACTCCTGGGGGCTACCAAACCCTCGGAGGACAGGGACAACTGGGTATCCGCCTGGCGCCCCAACACCGCCTGGATGTGACCATAGGACACCACATGGTGAAGACAGATTCGACTCCCGGGCTGTCCCCGGCACGTCAGAATCTTTCTTTGAGGAGAAAACAACTGTCTCTGCGCTGGACGGGGCATTTTGCCAATCCCCTCTGGGAAACGATCCGCGTCACTGCCGCACGCCAGGAGTTTGACCAGGATCAGGTTCTTAACCGATCCTTGCAGGACCAACGTGTGCATGAACGAGAAGACCTCCACACCTTCCGGGCCATCATGGAAGTATCCTCAACCCCCAACTGGTTGTGGAATGCTGTTTCAGGAGTAGAAATTGCCAGGCATGAGGTAGAATCCCAAGCCTGGATCAATCCACCTGATGGGCCCAAAGAATCTGTCCCGCCTACCCTACCCAATGGAGCTGTGCAGGAGGAAATCGGGATATACAGCCTTCATACTTTGGATATTCTGAAGCTGCGGCTCGCTTTTGGCGGTCGGGCTCATGCCCAGAGAGTTTATTGGGACGATCAGCTTTCGGGACAAATCTCATGGGCACCACAGGCCATGTCGGGCAATATTTCAGCTATGTTCCCCCTTACCCGAGACCTAGAAATCACCTCTTCTTTCCGCACAGGGTTTCGCCAGCCGGGCCTGGCGGATATTCGTGGCAGATATCCGGTTCAGGGCAACAATGTTCTTGTTCCATCGGACAGCCTGGCCACGGAGCGAATTTTTTCATCTGAGATTGGGCTAAAAACCCAGACAAAACATTTTTCGGGTAGCCTGGTGCTGTATCACGCCCAGATGAATGACTGGATTCGACAGGTGGCATCTTCCTATCAGGGTAGCCCTGTATGGCAGGGACTGGCTGTGCTGCAAAGCAGGAACATGGATCAGGGCTTTGTTCAGGGGGTAGAGGCCGAAGTGGAAGTACCAGTTTATAAGCAGGTAGCTTCTGTGTATGGAAGCCTGACATACACCCATGGCATCAATCTCAGCCAGTCATCCCCTCTTCCAGCCATTCCTCCGGTCAACAGCAGACTGGGGTTACGCTATCATCCCGGTCATGGATTCTGGACCCGCCTGGAATGGCGCCATGCATCCGCCCAACGCCAACTCTCCGCTTCCGACATGCTTCAAAACCCCAATGGCACGGATGGGTGGGACGTCGTGGATCTGCATCTTGGATATGATTTCAGGTGGGGATATCTCATGCTTGGTCTGGAAAATGCGTTCGATGCGAGATTCCGAATGCACGGGTCAGACATCGAATCTCCGGGCAGACTTCTGATTTTCTCCATGCAAATCGGTTTCTAACCAACAGGATCAAGGATTCAGGACCTATCTACCAGATACGATTTCTGGTCACCTGCCATTGTTCCCCTGACCAGGTAGTGGTCTTCCCAGGGATAGTGCCTGGGCACTGTTTGAAAATGGCGTATTCAAATACCTGTGTCAGGGTCTTGGCCCATCGCCTGAATTCTGATGATCCCATCACGGCCTTTTGCGAAGTCCCCTTTCAAGGCCTGCCTGCCTATGGCAGGGGACTCGGCTCGTGGAAGTGGGGATATTTCTTGAGTAATTGGGGCACATGCGCCCTTCCTCATGAAGGATCAACATGATTTGCTGGGAGGAGGTGTTGGCGTCGGCGGCGACGGTATGGCGGAGTTATTCCATCGACAGGTTCTTTCCAGAAATTGGCCATTTTGGGGGAAATCGCCAGCGAAAAACTACCTGTTTTCGAGGTTTTTGGTGGTGGGAGGGAGCTTTTTCAGGAGTGGCTAATTCGTATCGGGGAAGAGACCTTTCTTTTTTCCAAATATACCCTTGCTTAGAATTGTTTTCATTTAATACCCACTAGGAAATACAAGATAAAACAGCTAATATCAAATATCACTTTTACTTTAAATCATTTCACTATGAGAACATCCATGCATCCATGCATCCATGCACAAGTTAAAAATTGTGCAGATTTCTTAAGGATTTCGGCCATTCTCAATGGCCATTATCAATGGCCTCGATTCTCTTTACTGTATGTATTTTCTTTGATCCTTCTTATTGGGTTTTCAGGATGCTCTGGCCCAATTCAGGATTCAGGTATTAACGATCAAGTTGAGCCAACACCAAGACCCTCGGTACAAAGTGTTCCATTAGGCGAATTATTCATCGGTACTTACTCAGGCGCAAGTTACGAGTTGACTCAATTGGATTTGGCAATTCTTGATTCAGTGTTTAGCACCGTGTTTGCAGATAGCTTAGATGCAACTGCATCCGTGGATTCAGCTTACATCTTCGATTCTCCTGAAACAGATTCGATCCCATACCTGATCCTGGAGGGAGTAGTGAACGACACCATTAGTACCTTCGGAGTTGAGTTAAGGAGGGAAGATGGATATTACTATTGTTTAACCACGGAAGATGACCCAAATCAGCTAGAAAGAGTTTGGGTATGTAGAAAGGAATCATCTTGTTCTGGCAGATGTAAAAAAGTGCGAAACGGTATTGGTGTTGTGACAGGTTGTGCTTGCAAGACCGGCTCTGGTGGATGTAGTTTCGATGAATATGGAGGCTTTTGGAGGGAACTTGGTCTGGTTGGTGTCATCATCTATCTAACACTAACACAATGATCTCCTCTAAGGAGTAAAAACCATATCAGGAAGTGTATTCAATCGAATACATTTCCTGATCCACATGTTATCACTCATTACCATGAGAAAATCATATCAGCATGCCGGTCCCTGGAGTTTACTGATCGCGAGCTTCCTTTTAGTTTTTAGCATCCCATTTAAGAGCCTCTCTCAGCAACCCAGACGACCTTGCCCATATCGAATTCTGGCCAAGTCAATCAAAAAATATGATCGGGCCCACAATGGACATTACATCATCCAACGAGCCAGCACCAGCATTTATGTTGCTGATACAACCAAGAGTATCGTAGAAGGATACTATTCATTCAGTGAAGTTGCTGCAATGGGTTATCCTTTGATTCAACAAACGACTACAGATTTAACATCAGGGATATGGCTATTGGAAAAAACGCGGAATGACACTGTTCATGTGCTCGGCACCAGGAGTGAAAAGTGGGATTACTATACGATGACGTACCAGGATCGGGCGGATTTCTTGCTCACCAATCACGGACTAATTCCATTTACCCATCCTGGTTATTTTGTAAAGCAGCTTTTTCCTGTTTTATTTTATGCGAAGCAAGAATCGGCATTGGATTGGATCATTCAATCGGGGCCCTACAAAATATGGATAGGCAAAGCAGATACGTTGATTCACAGGATAGACTATCGCGGGAGCAAAAGGCATAAGTATTATCGTCGAATAGACATCTTACAGCAGGATTTCGATCGTCCTGAATATGATGATCCTGATTTATATCGATACAATCCCGCCGAGTTAAGCAGGATTGATGTTTCGCGGGGAGATGCCAGTCTTCCCATCTATGTCGATCCCATTCAGCCGGGCACTCCTCTCGCGCTCCCACCACTCCCTTCTACCCAGGGAGATACCGTCTCGCTTTCAGATTTCGAAGGAAAAGTGCTGTTACTTGATTTCTGGTACATCGGTTGCAAACCATGTGTAGAAAAGTTACCAGCCCTGCAACAATTACATGAAAAATACAAGGATCAGGGCTTGGTGGTAATCGGTCTGGAAGTTTTGAAGAATGATCCGGAGCAAATTAACCGTTTTGTAGAAGGGTGGGGTGTAGATTATCTACAGTTGTATGGTTATCAAATCCGAGAAACAGGAATCCTCAACCAATTTGTGGGTTACCCTACCATTTTCCTGGTCGATCAAAAGGGAAGTTTTATTGAAATCATAAAAGGGGCAAATAGTATTCGTATTTCCGAAAACCGCATCGTAGAGTTGTTAGAAGCGGAGCCTTAGTTGAACTGGTCCCCATCCAATGAACAGAAACCGGGGCGAAATAAGTGAATGTGAGAGAAGGGAATCGCCCTGATTTATTGGTAAGATATTTTTTCTGGCCGAGGCTTCCAAGGTCTCTTCGGGGAGGGGTGACAGCCAGGGGCAGTCACGGAGGATGCCCTCACCTGAAGGACTTGTCCTTATAGAATATCGTCAGAGGTCAGTGCTTCGACTGTACTTCGGCTCGCGCTCAGTACAGGCCGCTCAGCAACCGGTCAGAGGTTAGAAAATATAGCTCAGTTAGAAAGGAGTAAACTGATGCTAACAATTGTGTTCCAATCTCCGTACATGCATATTGCATGCAACTAATTTGATTGGCTATGCCTACCCTACAAGTAAGAGATTTACCTGAAGAGATCTATGAGGCTCTCAAGCGAGCTGCTCGGGCAGAACACAGAAGCCTGACTCAGCAAGCCATCATCGCTCTGGCCAAAGGCCTCAGGCTTGATATCGACCATCGAGATCGGAGAAATAAGCTTCTGTCTGAATGGGAGCAATCCCCGCTACATACACCGAAAGATATTGATGTGACTTCCTGGGTAAGAACTGACCGCGACACCAGATGACAATTACTCTGGATGTCAGTGCTGCTTTTCCCATCGTTACTGCCATGGAGGGAAAGCAATGGGTAGCAGAGCATCTGCGAAAGGCAGATGAAGTGCTGGCCCCGGATCTTTATATCTCAGAAGCATCTACTACCGCTTGGAAATTCTTCCATATTGATGGGGGCAGCCTGGAAGATATTCACTTGCTGGCAAAGCGGGCAATGGAGTTGCCCGACCAGATCATTCCTGCCGCAGATTTATGGCAGGATGCCCTGGAACTTGCGCATGAACTTAACCACCCTGTCTATGATTGCTTATATCTTAGTTTGGCCCGGCAACGGGGCGCTGCTTTATTGACCCTGGACCGGGAACTTATTCGGAAGGCAAACGGGCTGGGTATTGATATTGCCACTGAATGAACATGTTGCCGAATGATGGATTGGTTCATCATTTTGAAACAGAACCGCTTTTCCCATCATCATCGCCCTATTCCCCCAACGCCCATCCCACCGTCACAAACCAGCTTCTCCCCTCCCCCGGAATGATACCCGGACCCGGATAGCTCACCGCCCGACGGGTGAAGTACATCTGGTTAAATACATTGTTGACGCCGGTTTCGACAGACCAGCGCCTGGCGCAGTATCGCAGGGTGACATCCGATACGCTGTAGGCGGGGATCACCCCATTCACCGCAGAGGAACTGCGGATGGCATTGGTGGCATCGGTGAATTGCTGTGACAGAAAAGACACCTGCATCTGCGCCTGGAATTGTTTCCAGATCAGGGTGGCTCCACTGCGGAGCATGAGTAGCGGCACCAGTTCCACCTGATTTCCCAGAATCGATAGATCCTCGGTGTTGATGTAACGAGCATGATTGAAGGCCATATTCCCAAATACCACCAGCCCCCATGGATGTATGGCGCCACGGATCAATCGCAGCACATCGGCCTCTCCTACCGCTTCCAACCCCAGGGTGTAAGAATCAGCCACATTGGTGCGCAGGCGGTAATCCAGATACAGCGGTGGTTCATCAGCTCGAAGCAGCAGGCCGATACGGTCGTTGTAGCGGAGGTAGTAGGCACTCACATCATAGCGAAAAAGATTCCCCTTTTGTCCTCGGAGGCCGAAATCAATCGTATAACCTCGTTCATCCATGATGGCCGTGTCCACCACAAAATTCGGGTTAGCGATTCTTAGATCAGAAAAGGTGACTGCCCGATAATTCTGCGAAGCATTGAGATACAGCTCTGCAAATTCCCCAGCTTGATAAGCAGCCCCGATACCGGCCAGCAAGAAATGCCGCACGCGCTCATTCTCTTCTTCCACCACCCGATCAACCACCGCATTGCCAGCCTGATCGAAGAGGCGCCGCCGGTAATATCCGTCGGAGCGGGTAGCGATGTGTTCCAATCGGAGCCCCGGCGTGATGGTCAACCTGTCGTTCAGGCGAAATACCTGCTCAGCGAACGCGGAGAGGTTGGTGTTGGGAAACAGAAAATCGGAGCCTTCCAGCAACTCCGGATTCCGGAATTCAAAGACAGCCTCTGCCCCCTCCGGCCCATCGCCCTGCCGCTGGTTGGTTAGGCCATGGTAGGCCCGTCCCCCGATCAGCAATGTGCTGTGAAGCTCACCGACATACAGATCCTTCAACCAGCGTGCTTCAAGGCCGGCATTCTGATAATCATCAAAAATCAGAGTGCGTGGCTGCCCAACATCTGCTCGGGTGATGCGATCCAGCAGTCCCAATGCCTTTCGGGAAGAGAGATTGCCAAAAGCCCGGATGTTTAGTCGTGAACTGGTAGAAATGGTCTGGTCCCAGTTGAGGGATAGCAGGTTCCAGTTCACCCCAAACCAGTTTCGCTCCCGGATGGATTGCCGGGGATCACTGGCAAATTGTGCGTCTGTGAGGCCTCCAGGCTGCTGGGCGAGATAATTCATCCCGGTATATTCCAGGCGGAGACGGCTTTTTTCTGTGGGATGAACATTCACCTGGGCAAATGCCGTGTGAGAATCGAAGGCAGAATTGGGTCGCCAGCCATTCCCGGTTCGATATTGGTGAATGGCCTGCCAGGATAGCTTGCCGCTGGATCCGGATATCCGATTGTAGGCGCCCAAAAACCCAAAAGCGCCTCCCGTCAGTGCGCCTTCCCAGTGGACAGGCTGATCAGAAGGCTCTTTGAAGACGAAGTTAACCATTCCGCCAAACTGAGGGCCATACTGCAGGGAAGCCGCCCCCCGAACGATTTCGATCTTCTCCAGTGCCTGAATGGGCGGCGTGTAATAACTCTCCGGATAGCCCAGGGCATCGGCCGCGATGTCGTAGCCGTTCTGGCGGGTGTTGAAATTGGCACTGCGACTGGGACTCAGCCCCCGTGCACCAATGCCGAGCTGAAGCCCGGCTGCATCGCTTTCCCAAATGTTGATTCCTGCCACCTTCACAAACACCTGCCGCGCCTGATTCGCCCCCTTATTGCCCAGCACATCCTGAAGCAGAACAACTTCTGTTTTTTTACCGGCATAAATGGCCATCCCTTCTACATCATGGAGTTTGCGAAGTCCCAGTGTCCTGCCGGATGCCAGTAATTCTACCTCCTCCAGGTTGTACTCCACCGATGCCGTCGAATCGGGCTTTTCCCGATCCGGTTCATTCTGAGCAGCCAGCGAGCCCAAAAAGCAAACACTCAAATACAGTATGCCCGCGAGTTGCTTGATCATGAGGAAGTGGTATAAGGAAGAACCCAGGATTTTTGCCTCCAGCTGTCTTTCAGGGAGGCGAGATCTACGTTGGGGTCAATGAACAGACGACTTGGCTCACCATTCATGGTGACATACACTTCCGCCCTGACCTTCGGGCGGGGATATTCGGGCCTGGCATAGTGGTCAGCCAGAACGTGAGCAAATTGCAAAATCAGGTCCGGCTGAAAAGCCATCTGCTTTTCCTGGTGAAGATTCAGGAATTCTCGATTATCTACAACGCCCTCCCGATTTGTTAATGGATCGGTAACATAAAAGGTCGCCGTA
>CAZLKP010000001.1:48639-58734 GCA_964560095.1 uncultured Bacteroidia bacterium | reverse complement strand
AAATACCCAGGTCATCCGCAACGTGATGGATGATGATGTTGTTTCGGTAAGCGTGGGCATGGACCAGGAAGAGGTAGCCAAGCTCATGCAGCAATACAACCTGCCTACCCTGCCGGTGTTAGATCCGGAAGGGAGACTGATGGGGCGCATCACCTTTGATGATGTGATGGACGTGCTGGAAGAAGAGAGCACGGAGGACATGCTGAATTTTGCAGGGGTTTCGGAAGACGAAAACTTGCGTGGAGGCTGGGCCAATTCCGTCAAAAGTCGCATTCCCTGGTTGCTGGTTAACCTGCTTACCGCCTCCATCGCAGCCTTTGTGATTTCGCGTTTCGATGACACAATCGAAAAACTTGTGTTGCTTACCAGCATGATGCCTATTATCGCAGGAGTAGCTGGCAATGGCGCTACACAGACTCTGGCCGTGACGATTCGCCGAATTTCCACGGACGGCATTCCTCCCCGAAAAGCATTCCGGGTAATTTTCAAAGAGTTGAGTGTAGGGATGATCAACGGACTCATGATCGGAGCTGTCGTGTCCATCGTGGTGACCTTTTTGAATCCCAGTCCCAACCCACAGTTTGTAGCCATGATGGGCGTTGTGGTGTTCATGGCGATGTTTGGCAATCTGATGCTCGCCGGGCTCATGGGGAGTTTCATTCCCATCATGCTGGAGCGCATCGGGGTAGATCCTGCCGTCGCCTCTTCCATTCTCATTACAGCCTTCACCGATATTATTGGCTATTTGTTGCTGTTTGGCCTGGCGACACGTATTCTTCTGCCGCTGACCAATCATCTCGATGAAGCGGGGTTGTTTTTGATGACGCCGGTGTTGTAGGGGAGTAATGGAGGAATGTGGGGAGTGGGTTGGGTCGGTCGTTGAATCCTAAACCAGGATATTAGGGTGGTGTGCTGGCAAAAGAAGAAGTGTAGGGGGATTGTGGAAAATTACTGGGATCGGAGTATGAAGTCGTTACTTTTACGGATAAGAAAAGGATGTGCCTATGAACCGGCAGGTGATTCCCTGGATCATGGTGATGGCGTTGTCGGTGTTTGTGTTTGCGCTTTCGTGGCAGGCCAAGCACGCTAATCCGCCAGATCCTACCTATGATTTTTATGATACGGCCTATGTGAAGGTGGATATTCACGGATCGGAGGGCATCCACGATCTGTTTGGCCGCTACAATCATATACTTCATGGCCAGCGCGTGCTGATCAAAGCCAACGAGTTGGAGCGGGGGACCTACCTTCTGGCCTTTCCCGTATTTAGTCCCCGCCCTGCTGTGTTGTATGTGGATGACGAAGCCCTGGAAATTTTCCTTCAGCCGGGCGACACCTCTCTGCACGTAGATTTGTGGTATAACCCTGCTGCTTTTGCGTTTGACTCCATTGAATTTAGCGGCGCCATGGCTCTGGTGTGTGAGTATTATTTGTCCAAGTCACAGCAGTTTAACCGTGTCCACATTCGCGGATTGAGAAATACGATTGAGTCTGCCAATTTCGGAATGTTTTCCCGCCGATTGGATTCTCTGGCTGCCTGGGAGCTCGGCATGCTGGCCGAGAAGCAGGTTGTGTCCCGGTTACCAGAATGGTTCGTGGCATTTGAACGAAATGACATTCTCTACCAAAAGGCCTATCTCAAGCTCAGCCAGTCGCTCAACAGAGAGATTGATTCTTCGTTGCTGGATGCATTGCCGCTGGACAACCAGGAGGCAGAATTTTCATACTACTACTATCTCTATCTGCACACCTGGTTTGCAGATCCCTCGGTGGTTCTGACCAATCTGGATTCCCTAGCCTATGTCCGTGAAATCGGTCGGCAACTGGAGCTAGCAGACTCGGTCCTGAGCCAGTCGCCGCATGATGTCTTTTTCACCCGGATCATTTTTGCGCTGATCCATACAGGAAAGCTGGAGGAGGCCGACTTCATGCTTCGTAAATTTGGCCAGGCCTTCGAGAGCAAAATATACTTTCGTTACCTGCAAAAACATCTCAAGGATGCCTACCTGGCTAGCACATCCGTCATTTGATCAGGAATCAACAGCAACCATTATCGCCTTTCCATTTTTTTCTCTAGTTTAGAGGGTAGAAGCATCAAAGGGCTTCTGGAGGAGTTTTTATGAATAGCTCCTTTCGTTCTTTTGAATTGTCGTCAAGCATCGGGATTTGGCCTGCAGAGTCGAGGACGCAGAGCAGGGGAGAAGTAGTCATAATCCCGATTTTCTATACATTGACGCTGTGCCCAGAGGCAATTGTGTTGATTTTCTGCCATTTGCATATATCTCACAGGTGGCCTTGTCAGGTCCTGTTTAGGAGCTGAGATGCGCCTGATTTGTTGCTTTAAGCCTGATTATCGGCTTGAATTCTGACTGTCCAAAATGAGTCTGTTTTTCATCAAACCCCACTCATGATGGCTGGACCATATCTAGTTCCGGGCAGGTAATGTCTTCATTTGTTCACGGGCACCGCTGATAGCATAAACCGATTCACTTATGGGATGCGGATCATGCGGTTGTGGTGGATGTTCTTCCGACGGTTGTGGCCGGAATGGAGGATGTGCCACCGGAGGCTGCAACAAATTGAATACATACGACTGGCTCAACAACATGCTTTCACCCGACAGGTCGGAGGTGGATAATGTGTATGAAGTCCGGTTCAAAGATACTCGAAAAGCTTTTTTCAGAAATGTCAATGGCCTGAGGTTGTTTATTGGCGATCATGTCGTCGTTGAGAGCGACCGTGGGTTTGATGTCGGAACGCTCTCGCTTGGGGGGGTTCTGGCAGAGTTACAAATGCGGAAAAAAAAGGTCCGGCAAAATCCGGATCAGCTGCCGAAAATTTACCGGAAGGCCAATGAGTCAGACCTGGAGCTGAAGCAGACTGCCAGAGCCCGCGAACAGAAAACCCTGGTCCGATCAAGAGAAATCGTGCAGTGGCTCAAGCTCGACATGAAACTCAGCGACGTCGAGTTTCAGGGCGATAATTCCAAAGCGATTTTTTATTACATCGCCGACCATCGGGTAGATTTCCGGGCCCTGATCAAAGAGCTGGCCCATGAATTCAGAATCCGGGTTGAAATGAAGCAGATTGGCCTGCGGCACGAAGCAGGCCTACTGGGCGGAATCGGATCCTGTGGCCGCGAACTGTGCTGCTCGACCTGGCTCACGGATTTTCAAACCGTGAGCACTTCTGCCGCCCGATACCAGAATCTCTCGCTCAACCCCATGAAAATCTCCGGGCTCTGTGGCAGGCTCAAATGCTGCCTCAACTATGAGCTTGATGCCTATCTCGATGCCCTGGATGGGTTTCCAGAGGTCAAAAGCATTCTCACCAAAAAAGGAAAAGCCTGGGTACAAAAGACCGATATCTTCAAGGGTACCATGTGGTTCAGTTTCGAAAAAGAAACGACCTGGTATCCCCTGCACATTGATGCGGTGAAAGAAATCGTGAAGCTCAACGAAAAAGGCGAGAAACCGGAAATTTTTACCGAAGGATCCTCCATTTCTATTCCGGGAATCGACTTGCCGCAAAAAGATGCCAGCATTGACTTCGTGGATGGCGTCGGTACGACTATCCTGAGGGAAGAAAAACGGCGGGGAAAAGGCCGGAAAAAAAGATCCGGGAAAAAGAAAGAAGGTGATAATCGCAACCGAAACGCCGGCAGAGACAGAAACCAACAAGGCGGACAGCCCCAGAGCAAGGAAGGTCAATCCTCCAATCAAGGGAGGCCCTCGGTTGGAAATTCACCCACAAACCAGGGGCGAGGCCCTTCTGGTGGCAAGCAAGGCCGCAGGCCCAAAAACAAGCAAAGAAACCGGAAATCACGTCCGTCCAACAACAATAATTCCGACAAACAAGGATGAGTCATTCCAAATGCCTGGCCTCTATGATGCCCATGCTGCTGGCTGCCCTGGCGGCAGCCTGTAGCCAGCCGAATGTCGATGTCGCCCATATGCCGGACAACCAGTGCTGGGCTTTGCAGGATACCCTGGTTACGGAGCAGCTTGTTAGCCAGCCGGAAACTCATCTGGCTGTGGATCTCCGGTTGTTGCAGGCGTATCCCTTTGCGAATCTCCAGATGAAACTGCTCACCACAAGACCCGATGGGTCGGTGGAAGCGTATCCGTTTCAGACGGTGGTGTTGTCGCCACAGGGCGACTGGCTGATTGAGCCGCAAGGCAGAACGTATCCGGTTACCATCCAGATCAAAGAGCCCGTGCCAACCCCTGACCCGGGGACTTACCGCTTTTCACTGCTCCACAATATGCGCGAAGAAGAGGTGTGCCAGATTGAATTTGTCGGACTCAGTATTCTTCCTTCATCATGAACCATGCGTCAGCCGTTACTGTCAGAGATATCGCCCGGCAATTGGAAACCTGGGCACCCCCCCTCCATGCTGAGTCCTATGATAACGTGGGCCTGCTGGTAGGAAGCTACGATCAGCCCGTGACTGGCGTGATGATTAATCTGGACATGACGGAAAACGTGGTCGAAGAAGCCATCCGGAAAGGCTGCAACATGGTGGTTGCCCATCATCCGATTTGGTTTGGTGCCAAAAAGCGGCTGATCGCCGAAGATTACGTAAGCAAAACCATCATCCGGGCGATCAAGCACGATGTACACCTCTATGCCATTCACACCAACCTGGACAACATGCGCCATGGAGTGAATCATCGAATGGCTGGCAGGCTTGGCCTTGAGCATTGCCGGATTCTTAAGCCATCAACCTCCTATAACCCAGATATCGGGTCGGGCATGATCGGAGATCTACCGGAAGCCATGAGTCAGGAAGCCTTTTTGCAGCATGTCAGGGAGGCATTTCACTGCCAGGGGATTCGTTATGCGGAACCCGAACCAGCGGGTATGATCCGCAGGGTGGCCATCTGCGGAGGGGCAGGGGCATTCCTGACAGGCACCGCCTTGCAAACAGGTGTCGATGCTTTTGTGACGGCCGATATTACCTACCACAAGTTTTTTGATAATGAAGGTCGAATGCTTCTGCTGGATATTGGCCACTATGAATCTGAACAGTTTACTTCTCAGTTAATTGCAGAATATTTGTCGGAAAATTTTTCTACATTTGATGTCTATTTGTCCGAAGTCTACACCAATCCAGTCCGATATTTCTCCTGAAACGAGATTCATCTGTCTTTTTTCCGTGATGTAACCCGGATTTGTATAACTGAACAAGAGGAATTCTCAGACATCCTCCGTTCTATAAGTGATACACTTAAGATACAGACACCAGTATGGCTATTAATCCCGTTGAAGAACGCCTGCGCGCCCTCACTACCCTTCAAGTACTTGATTCCAGGCTCGACGATATTCACCGCCTTCGTGGCTCATTGCCCGAAGAGGTAAGTGATCTCGAAGACGATCTCGAAGGCCTGGAAACCCGTTATGAGCGGATCCAGGACGACATGAAAGGCCTCAAAGACGAAATCAGCAACCGTAAATCGAGAATTGAAGATTTTGGTGCCCAGATCAAAAAGTATGAAGAGCAGCAGATGAATGTGAAGAACAACCGTGAGTTTGAAGCGCTTCGTAAGGAAATCGAATACGCCAACCTGGAAATTCTCACCTCTGAAAAGAAGATTCGCCAGTTTAATGATCAGATTGTGCAAAAGCAGGAGCTCTTGGATGAGACCAAAGTCAGGGTGGACGACAAAAAAGAGGAACTGGAAGACAAGAAGAAAGAGCTGGAGGTGATCATTGAAGATACCAAGGTAGAAGAGAAAAAAATTCTGGAGCGAATCAAAGAGGCCGAAGTCAAAGTGGAAGAGCGCTTCCTGACTGGATACCGGAAGGTGCGGAAAAATATGCGCAACGGTCTGGCCGTTGTCACAACCGACCGGAATGCCTGCGGTGGATGTTTTTCAATCATTCCTCCCCAGGTTCACATCGAACTGAAACAGCGCGCCCGGCTCATTACCTGTGAAAACTGCGGCCGCATCCTCGTGGATGAGTCCTTCTTTGATGAAGCCAAAGAAAAAGTAACAGCCTGACAGGCTGTTACGAAACGTCAGAAACCGCGATTTTCCCCACTGGATCTTCGCGGTTTTTTTTGCTCTTTCGCGAATAAATCAGTTTCCCGCATACTTGTTTATCGCCTTCTATGCGTTTCCTGCTTTTCCTGTTCGCTTGCTATTCGTTTCATCTGGCAGCTCACCCCCTGGAGCAACAACCCTACCGCGAGGTGGAAGAATTGCTCATAGAGCTGAAGCTGGAGGCCGCACAAACACTGGTAAATGGCATGCCAACGAAGGGTTACCGGGCATTTTACCAGAATACCATTGATCTTTATCGCGCCGTGAGCAGTATGAACCCGGCTCACAGCGAGATCTATAAGCAGGATTGGGATGAGAAATTTGAATCGGTGAATGGCCTGCCCGACGCCGACCCCTTGCGGGAAGTCATGCTGGCCGAGATGTCGGCCAAGCGTGCCATCATTGAATTTATCCAGCACAACTATTTTAGCACTGTTCGCTATGTGCGATCAGCTCGAAAATATCTGGACCTGAGCTATGCCAGGCATGGTCGCATGGTCGAACAACTGAAACTCGAAGGGCTGTTTGAAGTCATGCTGGGGTCGCTCCCTGAACAGTACCACTGGATTGCCCGCCCCCTGGGCCTATCGGGCAATATCACCACCGGTGTGCGATATCTTCGGATTTCTGCGACAACCTGCCGCCTGCTGACTGCCGAGTCTTATTTGCTTCTAGCTTTGGTAGAGAAAAACATTCTGGACCAACCTGCACAGACCCTTCACCGCCTGTCCAACTATCAGCGACGGCGGGCCAATCGATCCATCCTGATTGATTTTTTTCTGGCTTCCTGCCACCAGCGCCTCAAACAAAACGAAGCTAGCCTGCGCATTTTGTCAGACAGGAGTGCCTATCCAGCCTCTCAAGTTGGTGACTTTCCCTTCTGGGATTATCTCTCCGGTAAAGCCTGGTACTTCCATGGAAACATGGTCAGGGCCAGAACGGCCTTTTCTGCCTTCCTGGACGGATATCGGGGGAATCTCTTTCGAATAGACGCCACGTTTCGCATAGGGATGAGCTGGCTTCTGGATGGGCAGGCCGAACAAGCCGCCCCCTGGTTTCAGGCCATTGTAAATGCAGATGACACAGATCGGTTTGATGAAGACGAATATGCCGCCAATATGTCGGAATGGCTGTTGGCTGATGCCCCGGGACCGGTGCTCCTGCACCTATTCCGGGCCAGGAATGCATATGACGGAGGGTATTTCTCCCGGGCCAAAGACATTCTTGAGCAAACCTGTGACAGCTATGCCCTGCGTCCCTGGGAGTGGGTCGAATGGCACTATAGAATGGGTCGCATTCTGCACGATGAGCAAAACAACGCGGAAGCAGCTACTCACTATCGTTCTGCCCTCCGCTACGAGGCCAATGCCTATAACTCGTGGCTCCAGGCCTATGCCTGTTTTTATCTAGGAAACATAGCGGCCGATGCAGGCCATGAATCCGAAGCCCGAAAGTGGATTGGTCAGGCTTTGGAGATGGATGATTATTTTTATCAGGCTGGCCTGGAAAATCGCTGCAAATCTCTGCTATCTGCCATGGACCACCCTCAGGAAGAGACCTCATCCAACAGGCGCTGAACAATGCCTGGAACTCCTGTGGATGCGGGCTCCTCCACAAAGGTCACATGCTTGCCCAGATAAACATCGGGTTTGGTAGGGTCAATGACATAGGTCGGGGTGCCATAGGGCGCATAGTCCAGCAGGCCGGCGGCAGGATATACCAGGAGAGAGGTGCCAATGACCAGGACTACGTTAGCCCTGGAGAAGAGGATAGATGCCTGCTCAATCATCGGCACAGGTTCACCAAACCACACCACATGCGGGCGCAGCTGGGAGCCGTCACAACCCAGGTCGCCAAGCTGGATATCGCCTTCTACCGGCATGATGTAGGATTCGTCTTCCACAGACCGACATTTTTTGAGTTCTCCATGAAGATGTAACACGCGGGAAGATCCTGCACGCTCATGTAGGTCATCAATGTTTTGGGTGACAATGTCTACGTGAAAGGCTGCCTCCAGATCCACAAGGGCTTCGTGGCCGGGATTCGGGTGGGATTCCCGCAACTGTCTCCTGCGCTCATTGTAAAACCGCAGAACCAACTCCGGATTTCTGGCAAACCCCTGCGGTGAAGCTACGTCCATGACATCATGTGCTTCCCATAGACCTCCGCTTTCTCTGAAGGTTTTTAATCCGCTTTCGGCGCTGATTCCGGCTCCGGTCAGGACGACGATTCGCTGCATGATGCCTATTTTGCGGCAATTTACGGTCAAACGAGGGTTTTCGAAAAAAAACCGGCAAAATGTTTAAGGGCATATTACCCAGCTACTTCACCGTTGTGGTGGTACCTGGCTGGTGATGACTGTAGCGCGGCGTGCATGCCGAGTCTGAACAGAAAATATCCCTGCCCGGCAAGGAAGAGGAGGCCGCCGATGGGTACAAAAACGGCCTGACCAACGATATGGAGGAAGTAGTATCCGGGAGAAACGTGTTCGCTGGTGCCCCACCCCAATGTGGCTTCCGGAATGAGAAGTTCATGGGACATCAGCCCGAGGATCCCAAGGAAGGTGAGCCAAAAATGGGTCGAGCCAAAAAAATACTGGTTCGAGTCGGGCTGCTTCTTGTCCTGCCTCTGATAATACAGGCCAAATGCACACAAGGCGATAGCACCGATGAGTGCATGGAGAACGAGATGTTTCATCAGGAGCGCATCTGGATCCTGAGCCCGGTGTTGAGTGGCAATGTAAAAGCCCAAGGCCAACAAAGTGAACGCACCGACCCAGAAGGTACGGGCGTGGAAAGTTGGATGTGCAACAAACGGCCGGGCTATGGGATGATACATGGAAAGTTAGGGTTGAATGGTTCTGTCCATGAAAAGGACGATCAGAAAGAGGGCCTTACAACAAGTAGCGACAACATGTTATGGTTGCTTCAGGATCAAAAAAACCAGGTTGGAAAGGTCTGCTTCAAACTTAGCTTATAAGTTTACGGTGAAGATGATGGTTTCGTTTTTGGCAACCGAAGACTTTTCTCAATCTATTACCCGGAATAACCCTGAAATTAATCATTCAACTCTGGAATCTAACGTTGTGGAAAACTTTCCAGGGCGGCGGTCCGTCATCTACGTAAAACTAATTTTACGCGCATCGGCAAAAATTCATATCTTTGATTGCTAAAATTTTTTGTTAGATTCTGTACGTAAATTGCACAGAGGCATCATCATTTCCCAGATTGAACAGGAATGGCAGAAATAGTAAGGTACAACGAGGATAGCATTAAGTCGCTGGACTGGCGGGAGCATATTCGCCTTCGCCCGGGGATGTATATTGGTAAGCTTGGCGACGGAAGCTCGCAAGACGACGGAATCTACATCCTGATTAAGGAGGTGATCGACAACTCCATTGATGAATATGTAATGGGACATGGGAAGAAAATTGAGGTGTCGATCAAAGATGGCGAGGTTGTCGTGCGCGATTACGGCCGGGGTATTCCTCTTGGAAAAGTGATTGATTGTGTTTCCAAGATTAATACAGGTGGGAAATACGACTCCGAAGCCTTCAAAAAATCCGTTGGTCTGAATGGCGTTGGAACCAAGGCGGTAAATGCGCTTTCAACCTACTTCCGGGTGGAATCGGTTCGCGAGGGCAAAAAAAAGGTGGCCGAGTTTGAGCAGGGGGAAATGGTGAAAGACCACAAGGTGTCAAAAACAAAGGAAGAAAACGGGACCATTGTCATCTTCCGCCCGGATACTTCGATTTTCAAGCATTATCGCTTCCTGACGGAATATGTTGAAAATCAGATCCGTAATTATGCCTACCTCAATTCCGGCCTGTCACTCTACCTCAACGGCAGCCGCTTTTATTCCAAAAACGGCTTGCTCGATCTGCTGGAAGATAAAACAGGAGCAGAGCCTACCCGCTACCCTATTGTTCACTTGAAGGGAGAAGATATTGAGGTGGCCCTTACCCATGGAAATGCTTATGGCGAAGAATACTACTCGTTTGTGAACGGGCAGCACACGACCATGGGTGGAACTCACTTGCAGGCGTTCC
>CAZLKP010000001.1:29983-48629 GCA_964560095.1 uncultured Bacteroidia bacterium | reverse complement strand
GTGCGTGACTTTTTTGGAAAGAGTTATGAAGTGGCTGATATCCGGACCTCCATCATTGCCGCGATTTCTGTGCGTGTGCAGGAGCCGGTCTTTGAATCACAGACCAAAACCAAACTGGGGTCCCTCAATATAGGCCCGGATGGCCCGACTGTCAGAACCTTCGTGGTGGATTTTTTGGCCAAGGAGTTTGACAACTACCTGCACCGTCATCCGGATACGGCGGAGGCCCTCAAAAAGCGTATTGAGCAGTCGGAAAAAGAACGAAAAGAAATGGCCGGGATCAAAAAACTGGCCAATACCCGGGCAAAAAAAGCCAACCTCCACAACAAAAAACTACGCGATTGCAGGATTCATTTCAGTGATAAGCGCGGCGACGATGAAAAGAAACTGGGAACAACGCTCTTCATTACTGAGGGTGATTCGGCTTCAGGTTCCATCACCAAGGCCAGGAATGTCGAAACACAGGCCGTTTTTTCCCTCCGTGGAAAACCCTTGAACTGCTTTGGCCTCACCAAAAAAGTGGTGTACGAAAATGAAGAGTTTAACCTCTTGCAGCATGCGCTCAATATTGAAGATGGCATTGAGAATCTGCGCTATAACCAGGTCGTCATTAGTACCGATGCAGATGTGGACGGTATGCACATCCGGCTATTGCTCCTCACCTTTTTCCTCCAGTTTTTCCCGGATCTGGTCAAAGCGGGGCATCTGTATATCCTCGAAACACCGCTATTTCGGGTGAGAAACAAGAAAAAAACCATCTACTGCTATTCTGAGGAAGAAAAGCAGAATGCCATCGGTGAGTTGGGCGGTAAGCCGGAAATCACTCGGTTTAAGGGCCTGGGAGAAATCTCTCCGGATGAGTTCGGCCAGTTCATCGGTGAGGATATTCGCCTTCAACCGGTGATGCTCAATAAAGAAAGCGGCACGAAGAAAGTGCTGGAATATTTTATGGGTAAAAACACGCCGAAACGCCAAGAATTCATCATCGATAATCTTCGTGTGGAAAAAGATCTGGTCCTCGCAGAGTAAGTTTTTTCCGGAATACGTCATGAATTTTTTGCAGGCCTTTCGTCGTACCGAAGAAAGGCCTGCCTGATTGGGCGCATACTCATGCGAAATGATCCCATGTGATTATTTGACAGAATCACGATGCCGTAAGAAGTCGCAAACGGCAGAATTGGGTGAATATCCGTGTATGGATAATTTTCAAACAGGATGAACGGAGGCTCCCCATCCTTCGTATATTCTATGTCCATTTGATCATATCTTCTTGTCCAAGTTGTAGCTGCCTGCCCCTGAGTAAACAACCCAGGAGCATGACCAGATGAAATCGCATTGTTCCGCCATCAATCCCCTGTAGCGATGTTTACAAAAATCATAGCATGGATGACGCTTGGAGTAAGTCTGGCGACGGTGCTCTGGAGTACCTGGCCCAGAACGGTGGCACAGACGCCCCGCGCCCAGGCAGCATTTCTGACGCATGAGTCTGCCTGGATAGACTCTGTGATCTTGTCAGGGACCGAAGCAGCCCTGCTGCGCCAGCGGATCGCTCTCTACGTGCCAGAGGAAGGTGGCCACCATGCTCCCGAACACATTGCTGCCCTCGTCAATCGGCATCAGGTCGGATCAGTCTGGTTTGAGAATCAGTCCCGGAAAGCATTGAGTCGCCATATCCATGTGATTCGAAAACAACCGGGATTGACGCCGTTCATGGGTTTGCTGCCTGCCGCTTCTGTTTCTGATGTGCCGGCTGTGCCAGCCGGGCTGGGACTGGCAGGTCTTTCGTCCGTTGCCGGGCTGGCGGGTTTGTCTGAGTCTTTGGCGCTTGAATCCCGGCAACTGGGTATACAGGCCCTTGGCATTCCCGCCATGCAGGAAGCCTATGATTTGCGGCAAGCAAAGCCCATGCAATATCCGGCCTCCCTTCTTTGTCGGCAGTTGGCAGATCTTCGGATTCATCCCGTGCTGAGTGGAGCGGCAGATCTGGAAGCCCTGCTAGAAGCCGATTCTCTGGAAAGAATGGAACTCCTTCAACCCCTGATTCCCTGGACCAGAGTTCCTGTTTCTGCGTGGATCGTTCATGAGCCTTCTCATGATGTTCAGGTAGTTGAGATTGCAGACCTCCTGAATTTTTTGAGGCGCAGGCTTGGTTTTGACGGTCTCGTGATTGTGAAACTCCGGGATCATGCTACACCGCAGGGAGCTCGCTCTGCCATGGGAAAACTGCTCCAATCCGGGGTGGACCAGATCATGGTCCGTCCGGATCAGCTGGAACTATTAGCCCAGCAGTACGACAGGCTCTTTCAGTCCCGCTCCATCCGACTTGCCAATCATAAATCAGTAGTGAAGAAAATCCTCCAGGCCAAATCCTGGAATATGCCGGTGATCGCTGATTCGGTAGGGGCTGTTGCTTCACCGGCTTTGCTGTGGCAGCTCCAATCATTGCTGGAGCAACAGGCATCTCTCTTCCAGAGAGAAGATGCCCCGGTGCCGGTGACCAATCTCATGGACCGAACCGTGCATGTCGTGGGAATGGGCTTGCGGCCTCAACCATTCGTGACGATGCTTCGTCGGTATTTTCCCGTTTCTGTTTCCAATGGTATGTTGCAGGCTCCCTGGTTTGCGCTTTCCTCTGTCAGACTGGCGAAATATGATCCGCTGATTCTTGTGTTTGGCCCTGACATACCTGCAAAGGATGGTGGCCTCATGTGGCAGCAGATCCGAAATCTGGGCGACCAGGTTCCCCTTGTGATCGTGAACCTGGGCACTCCGGTGAATATGGCTCATGCTCCGGCAAATGTGAGTATTCTTCAGGGCTATGATGCAGGCCAAACAGGGCAGGAAGTGGCTGCTCAGATGATTGCCGGCGGTCTGGGAATCCAGGGGCAGTTTCCCTTACTGCTCAATGAGCGTTTAGCCACAGGCAGCGAAGGAATGACCACGCCCATCAGATTGAGCTATGGACTCCCGGAAGCCGTAGGACTGGACAGCCGATTGATCGCCAGGATTGATTCCATCGCCTGGGAAGGGATTTCTGAGTTGGCCATGCCCGGTGCACAGGTTCTGGTAGCTCAGCACGGCCGGGTGATCTACGACCGATCCATTGGCTATCACACCTACCTCAAACGCAGAGGCGTCTATCCCACAGATCTGTATGACATTGCCTCCATGACCAAAATTGTGGGCACCACGCTGGCCGCCATGAGTATGAAGGACCAAGGTAACATTCAGATAGAGGAGCCTATCCGAACATATCTTGATCAGTCCTGGTTTTGGCAGGATTCAGCCATGATCACCGATACCCTGTATTTTGGGCTGAGTCAGGTGCAGGCACCGGTGTTGGATTCTCTGCAAGAGCCAGTTGTCATTCCGGAGGGTAAGGTCGAGACAGACACCACCTTTCTCCCTGGCGACAGCATCCTAGTAACGAGGTATATTGCATCCGGCAAGGTCAGGCAACCCTCCAGAGCGCTGGAGGCGACCCTGTTTGATCTGATGACGCACACATCGGGGCTTCCGGCAGGGCTGAATTTAGGATCCTTTTTCCAGGGAGGATCTGCATGGCGATTGAATCGTGACTACTTTTCTGCCAGGCCAGACAGTTTGCATAACATTCCTGTGGCCAGAGATCTGTATCTGAGAAATGATATGGCGGATTCTATTTGGCATCAGATGCTGGCTCTGCCCCGACAAGCCAGCGCTGGCTACCGGTACAGCGATGTCAATATGATTCTGGTGCAGCGGGTCATTGATTCCATCAACGAAGCGTCCATAGACCAGTACCTGAATCGAAACTGGTACAAGCCCCTGGGGCTGCAGCATACCACCTTTCGTCCGACAGAATCATTTGAGCGTGATCGTCTGGTGCCTACAGAGTATGATCGTCGCTACAGAAATCAGACCCTGCAGGGGTACGTCCATGACCCGTCGGCAGCTTTTATGGGCGGTGTGGCAGGAAATGCCGGCTTGTTTTCTACGTCTAACGATCTGGCGATCATTGCACAGGTATGGCTGCAGGAGGGAAATTATGGTGGGAGACAATGGGTGGATGCCGCGACTGTAAGAGAATTTACCCGTGTGCAGAAGGGACACAGAGGACTGGGGTTCGACAAACCACCGAAAGAAGGCAATTATGTGATTGCCCCGAGCGCGGGCCCCCGTTCGTTTGGGCACACAGGATTCACAGGCACCATGATGTGGGTGGACCCCGATGAGGAACTCGTCTTCATTTTCCTGTCCAACCGTGTGCATCCCCGCGCAAATAACTGGCTCATCAACCAGCTCAACATCCGCCAGCGGATGCACGAAGTAGTGTATGAGGCCATCCGGGAAGCCAGAGCGGGAGGCGATGGTCCCGGGTCGCTGATCGCGGGGCAGAAGCCAGGGGCTGGCGGGGATGGGAAGTGATCACTTCTTCTTATCCCTTCAAGCATGCAACGTCCACATACTTGACATCCCGTTCACACGGGCCAAAGACTTCCTCCAGTCTGGGCATTGATGTATCCGAAATAAACACCTGCCCGTTAATTTTTTCTTGCAACAAATCTGCGATTTGGTGGAGCCGGGTACGGTCGAGCTTATCGAAGAGGTCATCCAGCAGAAGAATGGGCGACATGCCACTTCGCTCTTGAAGAAGCTGATACTGGGCCAGCTTGAGCGAAATGACAAAGGTCTTCTGCTGGCCCTGAGAGCCGTAATTTTTGACGCTGTGGTCGTCAATCCGAAAAATCAGATCATCTCGATGGGCCCCGGCCCCGCTATAGCCATTGACCCGGTCTTTTTCCTGTTGATCGCGCAACACAGTTTTCCACCCGTCCGGGTCATTTGATTCTATCTGGCTTTTGTATCGAATAAAGGGAGTTTCCTTATCAGAGACAATGGAAGCGAAATAGGTAGCAAACATGGGTGAAAACGCTTCGACAAATGACTCCCTGCCTTTGATGACCTCCATCCCGTGGGGAATCAGTTGTTCATCCCAAATCGCCAGTTGCTCCGCATCAAAATAGCGATTGTCTGCCATCTGCCGCAGCAGCGCATTTCGCTGTTGCAGGATTTTGTCATAGCGGATTAGATGATGCAGGAACTGATGGTCATACTGGGAGATCAGCATGTCCAGAAACTTTCGCCGATCTGCCGACTGTCCATTGATTAGGTCTGTATCGGATGGGAGAACAGCTACCAGCGGCATTTGGCCGATGTGATCACTCATGCGCTGCACCGGCTTTTGATTGATCAGGAGCTTTTTGCCCTTTGACTTCATGAAGTTGCAATGGATCTGCCTCTTTGTTTTCCCCTTGACCCATTCCCCGCCAATAAAGAAAAACGGCATTCCATCCTGCACGGCCTGCTTGTCGAGGTGATGCCGGAATCCCCTGGTGAAAGAGAGGTAATGAATCGCATCCAGAATATTTGTTTTCCCTACGCCGTTGGGACCAGCAAAACAGTTGATATGTGGAGATAAATCGAGATGTAGATCCGCATAGGAGCGAAACTGAGTAAGCTGAAGTTGGGCCAGATAGGGATGCTCTGTCAAGTGAATGGGGCTATTGAATTGGATCTAGAGGCGAATATCGGAAACCTTTTACAGAGAGGCTAAGGCGACTTTGTGCCAGCTTATTGAGTCACCATGATGGGGCGGACGCCCGCAGCTTTGATCGAGCTGATCCTCCACCAATAGAGTCCGGGCGTCAGCCCTGCCGGGATCGCTTGTTCAAACTCTGGGGTTCCGGGGGCTTGCGCGATGAGGACTCGCCGTCCGCTGGCGTCGAGAAGTTCTACGGTCACATTGGGAAAGACGGATGGTGGCAAAGAAATCGTCACGGATTCTCCTGCTCTTACCGGGTTGGGAAAAACCTGAAAACCCATATTCTTCACGACGTCCTGACTGGCAGGCGAAACAGGCTCTGGACTCATCACAAAGGCCAGATCCCAAACGAAAGAAGGGGGGGCAATGGAAGCTGTACCATTGTCGGGAAGGATCGAATCCACGGCTACCACAGCGCCGCTTAGGCAATTTATCCATCTGATATACAGGGTCGTGTCTGAAAGTCCATTCAGAATGATCTGTGTAGAGCGGACCGGATCTGGCAGTCCTTTCCGTCTCATCGTCTGGTGACGGTACTCCGGGTTGTGGATCCAACCGGCGGCGGTGGTTCCTGATTCGCCAATCAACACATACGCCCTGCCTGATCCAAATATGCCCAATGGAGCGGGCGACATATTGTCACTCAAAAACGGAGTCTGACGAATGACTGCAGCAATCGCTGGCAAGTGACCAAAAAGCTGTTGGGGATGCAGATAAGTGTCCCACCACCATGGCATACCGACACCGACACTACCTCCCATGAGCGAGGCCCACATTCCGTTGTGAATATGAATCCCACCCGGATCGATTTTGGCGAGCCCTTCTGCCTGCCCGGTCCCAAACTCTCCAACCAATACCGGTTTGTGATACTTCCCAAGGTATTTGTTTGCATGGCGAGCCAGGATCTCTTCCAGCTGGAGCTCATCGCCGTAATGATGGATTTGTGTCAGGCCAATCTCCGTATTTCCCCATGTAAGCGGGTCGTTTTCGGCCTTGGCGAAGCTCGTGGTTATCAGGTGGCCATAAGGGTCTTTAGACTTGATGAATGAAGCCATCTCCGCATGCCAGAGCATCACTTCCTGCTGACTGTCTTCAAATCCATCTGTCCATTCCACCTCATTCATTAGCTCCCATGCCATGATGCTGGTGTGGTGTCCCCAACGCGCAATGACATACCGAAGGCGATTTTTGGTGAAGGCAATGGCCTGCTCATTGGTGAAAAAATCTTGAGGGCGGTTGCAAGGGCCTCCGTTCTTGACGTTGTAGGGATTGGTATCCCATTCGGGATTAACCCGTGTGGATAGTTGGCCGTGATGCTGCAGGCAAAGCATCAGATAGATATCTTTCTGATGGCAATAGTCCAGAAGCCAGTCCTGATAGCGGGCATTTTGTTGATTATAGCGGCCCAGTCCGCGAAATTGCCCCCATCCCAGGCTCCACTCGAGCCCCAGCCCCCAATGCGCATGCCACAAACGAATGTAGTTTCCGCCATGGGCTGCCATACTATCTAGCCATTGCCGGTAATCTGTGACCGGATTTCTGTTGTGCCAGCACATGTTGTAGCCGAGGGGAATGTAAGGGGAGCCAGTGTCGAACTGGAGATAATGGGTGGGACTGGTCCTGACAAACCCCTTCTGGCCTGTGGCAGAATCCGCCATAACCTCAAATGCTAATTGGCCGGAGTTGCTTTGTCCGTTCCTGTCTGTAACTGTAACCACACAGGTCCATCTGCCGGTATTGGCAGGAGCAAACCGAATCACAAAGCGATTTTCTTCGGGCCTAAGCTGTCCCAGATCGTCCAGAGCATATCCTTCCATGTAAAATCCATCCACGTGGATGTCTTGACCTGAAGGCGAGGTAAACCGGCCCTGAACCAGAATCTGCTCATAGTCGTAGGGATTAGAGAATTCTGCCTCAAGATTGATGGCACATTCGTACCGCTCATAGAGGTAGAGCTGCTCAGTAGACGGGCTAACTTGCAGAATTACAGGTTGGGCAGACATACTGGCGGGAATTAGGAATAGGATTAGGTGCCACACTCTCATACGTTGGGCCTTTATCGGGGAGGCTTTCATTTGATATTCTACCTAAATATCTCCAATTTCCCTGACTGATTTTGACATACGCCGATTATCCATTTTGTCCATGGCAAATACCAAGTCGAGAGCAAAGAAGAATGTGATCAAAGACAAAGATCAGCTTCTTCACTGGTTTGAGCAGATGCTTCTCATCCGGAAGTTTGAGGAGAAGGCCAGCCAGCTGTATATGCAACAGAAATTCCGGGGGTTTTGCCACCTCTACATCGGGCAGGAAGCTGTTGCCGTCGGAATTGAGAGTACCATTCGCCCGGATGATTATGTGATCACCGCCTATCGTGATCATGGCGGGGCTCTCGTCAGAGGGGTGACTGCCAACGCCTGTATGGCCGAGCTTTACGGGAAGCGCACAGGAACCTCCAAAGGAAAAGGCGGCTCTATGCATTTTTTCTCCAAAGAGCATAACTACCTCGGGGGCCACGGAATTGTAGGTGCCCAGATTCCTCTGGGAGCTGGCATTGCCTTTGGCGCAAAGTATCAGGATACAGACAAGCTCTGCGTCACCCTCATGGGAGATGGGGCCACCCGGCAGGGAGCCCTGCATGAAGCCTTCAACCTCGCCATGCTCTGGCAACTTCCGGTGATCTTCGTCATTGAAAACAACAACTACGCGATGGGAACCTCTGTGGAGCGTACATCCAACGTGACCGAGCTTTACACCCTGGGCGAATCATACGATATGCCATCCAAGCCCATTGATGCCATGGATGTGGTGACGGTGTACAATGAAATGCTGCCTGTCGTGGAGCATGTCCGCAGCGGCAAAGGGCCGTATCTGGTAGAAATGAAAACCTACCGCTACAAAGGTCACTCCATGTCGGATCCCCAGAAATACCGGACCCGCGAAGAGCTCAACAAATATCGCGACCGCGACCCGATTGCCAACCTCAAGATCTACATTGACGAGCACACTGATGGCTTTCAGAAGGAAATGGACCATATCTCCAGCAAGATCAATCAGATCGTGGAAGAGTCTATTATTTTCGCAGAAGAGTCTCCCTATCCGGATCCCAGCGAGCTGTACGAAGATGTGTACGTCGGAGAATATCCCTACATCATGGAATAGGAATTGACCCGACGATTCAGATACAAAGCCATCCTGTTGCTGGGGTGGCTTTTTTTCTATCCCGTTCAAACTTCGGATTTCCCCTGCCACACGTTTTGAGATTTTTCTACTTTTAGTGTCTCTGGTCTGCCGACCCTTTATTTCTGTTCAGGTATGCAACACATATTCTTTCCCAAATCCTGTCCATCCTGCGGCAATCAACTGCTCTATGGCAGTGGGAAGAAAGAGTTGCAGTGTCGGAAGTGTAAGTACACGGTGAGCCTGCAACGCAACAGCGATCAGGTGGCGGAGCGCAAGCTGAAGAGTGGTGCCCGGTTCGATAATTTTCAAAAGGGGATGGGAGATCGGGTCGTGGCCAGATCCTGCACCTCCTGTTCGGCCATGATTGCGACGCACGAGGACTTGGTTCTAGAAGCCTGTCCGATTTGCCAGGGGAAGAAGCTGGAGCCGAAGTTATCGCTGGACAGGACGCTTGAGCCCAAAGACGTGTTACCATTCACGATTCCGGAACATCGGGCCAGGCAGCTTCTGCGCCGGTTTCTGAGAAAGCGGAGGCCCTGGATGCTCCCCCGGGCGATTTTTCAGACCTACCAGAAAGACCGGTTGCGCCCATTGTATGTGTCGGCCTTTTTGCTTGATGCGTATGTGCGTGCGAGCTGGAAGGCGCAGGCAGGTTTTCGTGTGCCATTCAACAACAGAGGCAACGTCTCAGAAAAGGAAGTATGGGAGCCGGTCACCGGCTACTGGGAGAATCTGTTTTTTGATCTTTTTTTTCTGGCCTCCTCCAAGATCAACGCACAGGTGTTTTCCAGGATTCAGGACGATTACTCGCTGCGAGACCTGGTGAATTATGATCCGGCTTATCTGGCTTCTTTTCCGGCAGAAGTAACAGAGACATTACCCATGGACGCTGTAAAGCATGCCGAAAAAGAAATTGATGAAAAGTTAAAAGAAACCGCAGCTAGTAAAATCAAAGGCGAGAAAAACAAAGACCTCAAGATCCTTGCAGAAAAGGATGCCCTGACTTTCCGGCATGTTTTGCTTCCGGTTTGGGTTTCCTCCTTTCATTACAAGGGCCAACATTTTCAATATCTGATCAATGGACGCACCGGAAAGGTTGCCGGTGATAAGCCTATTTCCGTCTTGCGGATATTCGTTCTGGCAGGTTTACTCCTTCTATTGGTGATCCTGATTGTGTGGCTCACGATCATTTTCTGATTCTATTGGCCCAGTCCCAGCCCGAATTGCACCTGCGCAGTAGGAAGCAGGTTCCAGCCAGGTGAGAGCGGCCAGCGGCCAAGTGAGATTGAGCCTGGATTGAGATAGTTGATCCGAATCCCAAAAGCTGCATCAATGAAGCCCATGTTCCACAAGCGCTGCTGAACGCCTACCATGGGTGCGATGGAGATATTGTCAGAATAGTAGGCATACTGCGAGCTGGCACCCGGGTTTCCACGAAGAATTTCGGAACTGACTTTGATGGTCCAGTAGGTCGAGGAAAACCCTGAGGCGGTTTCCGGCGGATTGTCTCGCTCAATAGAACGACGATACAGGCGGGGAGCTACGACCAGGGTGAGTCCCCTGGGACCACGCGAGATCTGGGGAAACAGGCGGTCGGTGGGCACCACGGCAAACCCGGTTCCGACTTCTCCCAGCAACGACCAATGGTCACTTACTTTTCCTTCAAGACCAATGCGGGCAATTCCTCCCCATCCAGCTCCGTTTCTCCACCGAAACAAGGACCCCAGGTCCACGCGAAGGAGCACTGTTTCGTGATGGAGTTTCTGGGCTTTGGCCAGAAGGCTGTCACTCGGGATGGCATCAGTCTGCCCATATATACTGGCAAACGAGAAGAACAGGAAGATCAATATCAGATACCTGAACATGGACATCGGGCGATTTCACGGAAAATACGAAAGCCGATGAAATTATCCGATTCCAAAAAACTGCACGGTGGTTTTTTTCCGTCAGTCCCTGGCGGTAGAGCTTGTTGGTGAGCCTGGTGGCTCACTATTGCGACACCTCAACCTCCTTGTCGGAGAGAGCCATATTCGGATTCCTTTCAAGCATCCGAGAAGGAGGCATTTCCTGCGTAGCCACTTTCATAATCGCTGGAGCTTGTGGTGAATGAGAAGAGAATCTACGGATTCTTTCAGACTTCCCGTGAACCATACCGGATCAGGCCTGATGGATGCTCAGGGTTGAGCGTCCCCGCAGAGCTGCTCAATTCTGGCGAGGATCTGTTTTCGACTGGATTCCAGTCGTTGGAAACGACCCAATGTGGCGTCGTGCACCTCAGGTTGTTGAAGCAGGATCGCCAAACTATCCAGTGAGGTCGAAATTTGCTGGTATCGGTTTGCCAGAGAGTCTGTCTGGGGAGATTCGTTGGCCTGATCCAAACAGGCAAACACTCGTTCTTCTTCTTGTTCACGCACATGCTGCCATTCGTTGAGGCTGGCTTCGGTGGGCATAGCAAATGGAGATTCAGTTTCAGCGATCGGTGTGACGGATTCTTCAGGGAATTCTGGCCACAGGATCCAGACTGAGAAAATCAGTGCCAGAGCGGCGGCCACCGACACAGCAGCAGGAATGATTCTGCTCCTGCTTTTCCGCCCATCAAGGATGCGTTCAATTTTTTTCCAGACCTGATCGGGAGCCTGGCGTTGTGGAAGATCATGTACGGCCTGTTGCAGCACCTGTCGGTTTTGCTCAGGTGGGATTTCGCTGTCCAGATCGGTACGGATCTGCTCCCACAAGCCCTTGGGCGCCTCTTGGGTGGGCAGGCGCCGGATGGCGTCTGTCAGGGTCTTCCGATTTTTTTCCTGCTGATTCATCGTAATCCCAAAGTTGTCAGAATGCGTTGGAGATATCTTTTGGCATGATATAGCTGCGATTTCGAAGTGCCAACCGAAATCCCCAGCATGTCGGCGACTTCCTTATGTGCATAGCCTTCCACTTCGATCAATACAAACACACTACGGTAGCCGGGTGGGAGCGAAGCAATGGCTTTTTCGAGATATTCAGCCTGCAGATAATCGCCCCAATCAAGGAGTTCCCCGGTTAGTTCCTGATCGATTTCTTCGATATGGGAGGTTTCCTTTCTTAGTTTTCGGTAGGCTGTGCGCACCACGATGGTTTTGATCCATGCGCCCAGGGTGGACTCTCCTCTGAATTTGTCCAGCGAAGAAAACACGGCAATAAATGCTTCCTGCAGGGCATCCTGGGCGGATTCCTCCCTCCCCAGCACGCGCAGGCACAACGTATACATGGCATCTTTGTAGCGGTCGAACAGCGCTTTCTGTGCCATGCGGTCTTGCTGGAGGCACAGCGACACGAGCCGTTGTTCTTCGGGTCTCGGACCGATCGGGCGGATGTTTTCGGCAGCACTCATCTGTGGTAAAGGGAAGAAAAGGATCCTTATGGTTGTATAATAGGAAAAATTCCCGGCTATCGGGAATCACATTTCTGCTTCCTACATTCGTGACAGATTTTCCCGAACCGCTGACCAGGTCCGGGTCATTCAATCACTATGGGCATTGTTCGCAGACAAAGCACACTAAACCTTGTATGGAGTTATGTGGGGGTCCTGCTGGGCTACGTGAACAAGATCATCCTGTACACGGAGATCCTCAGCCGGGCTCAGTTTGGCTTGTTAGAGCTGTTGCTCACATTCATGACCATTGGTACAGAGGTATGTCTGCTGGGAACCCCAAAGATCATCACCCGCTTTTTTCCGATTTTCCGGGGGCATCCTACGCGGGAGGGTAGGATGATGTTTTTTATTACTGCGTACAGCCTGCTGGGCTTTTTGATGCTGGTGGCGGGTCTACTATTGACGAAGCCATTGCTGGTGGAGGCTTATCAGGCAAATTCTCCCCTTTTCGCGGATTCTTTTCACTACGTGCTTCCGATTACTTTTGGCTATCTGTCCTACCGTGTGCTGGCCGGGATTTCAGGATCTTTGTTTCGGTCTGTGACTCCTATGCTGGCGTTCGAGGTGGTGCTGAAAGTGCTCCTGGCGGGGTTGATCTTTGTGTACTTCCAGGATTGGATCAGTTTTGATCAGTTGGTGCTGATCTATGTGCTGATGCACTTTATCCCTGCCCTGATCATTTTGGTGGATATCTGGTCGAATAAACTACGATGGACGATCGACTGGACGGTTTTCCGGTCGCGGCTGGGGCGAATTATGATCCGGTATGGGGTGTTCTCCTCTCTCTCTGACGCGACATCCATTCTGGTTCAGCGACTGGACATCGTATTGGTGGGATATTTTCTGGGTGAAATCGAGGCCGGGACCTATGCCATCGGGATTTATTTCAGTTCGCTGATTGCCAAACCAAGTCGCTCAATGACAGCGATACTGGCCCCATTAATGGCCACGCGTCTCAAGGAGCGCAATCTGGATGAGGTGAATCAACTGTATCAGAAAACTGTTATCAACAACACGCTCGTGGGTGGATTTCTGTGGGTGATGCTGCTGATCAATATCTGGCCATTTTTTGATCTGTTTCCCAAGCACAGCGATGCCATCCCAGTAGCGTTGGTGTTGGGGATGAGTCTTTTTTTCGGCATGGCGGCAGGGCCCAACCGACTCATTATCCTGAATTCCCATCTCTACCGATTCGACTTTTATGCCAACTTCATGGCCCTGATTCTGGCTTTTGCTTTGGATCTTTGGCTGATCCCGCTGTATGGACTGGTCGGAGCTGCAATTGCCACATTAATCATCAAGCTGGCATTTAATCTGGCGAACATGCTGTACGTGAAGCGCCATTATCAGCTGTTTCCCTTTAACCGCCAGGTCATAGGGGCCTTTGTGGTGTTGTCCGTGCTGGGAGCGCTCTGTATGCTGATTCCACCGGTCATTCATCCGATCATCACGATGGGCATCCGCAGTGCCACAGCTGGCCTCCTGTTTGCCATTTATCTGTTTTGGGCCAGGCCTTCTAAAGAGCTGAATGAGTTGATGATGATGGGGATCAGGAAGGTGTGGAGGAGGAATTTTTGAGAGTTCGTGAGGGGGGAATAGCTCTATTCTGCGCACCAGATCGGTTCTATTTGCTCTCAGGATTCGCGGAATCTTCCGTTTTGCCTTGTGTCAATCAAAATCCGTCGTGAGCTGAAACCTCAAAATCCGGCCATTTCCGGCATCGGCAACATAAACAATCTCATTGAGGTAGCAGACCCCACGTGGCTCATTGAACTGGGTGAGGCCGATACCCGTACCGCCAAAAGACGCCAGTACCACTTTGTTGCTGCGGGAGCCAGCAGGCGGATTGGCGCCTTCAAGCCCCAGGCCGTTAAACTGATATAGTGAATCTGTAGCTGCATCCACCACAAAGAGATACCCGGTACCGTCTCCGGCCACCGCAACATCTACCGGCAGCTTAAACCTGTTGGGTTCGTACAAGAAGCCATCCGCCCTGCTGGTATCCCCGACAGGGAAGTTTCGCACGTCATAGCTGGAACCGAATTCACTTTCACTGAAAATGATGTATTGCACCTTCAGGGCTGCGTTTTCATCGATAGAAGTAAACAGAAAATCGCTCCGACGATCGACAGCCGGTGATTGGGGCGGAACAGCGAGCGAGGTAATACTCTGTGGCTGTTTGAAGTAATTCCGAAATAGTCCCAATTCCGTCGATACAGCCACTGGCGTCACATATACATCCTCTTCATCAAATACCAAAATGGCATCATCTGGTCCACCAAACTGACTGGGCGAGTTGGATGGGCCTGATCGGGACACGTAGTAGCGGTTGTCGGCCAGCGGCGTGATTCCATTAAAGCTTACCTGGGCATCCGAAATGGTGGGGGTGCTGGATTTAAAGTAGAAGGGGTGAACGATGATCGTCTTGATAAAGGCGTTTTGGAGGCCATAATCGGCGGTTTTATTGAGGTCAATCCGATAAATAGCCGGGAGGGTAAAAGGGGTGCCATTGATCACCGTATCAAGGGTACCGGTAGCCAGAATGTCGAGTCGCCGGTCTTGGGCAATAGCTTCCAAGCCGGGCACGGCAAATCGGCCCAGTTCGTTTCCTGCCTGATCAAAAGAGACGATTTCGCTGGTTCCTTCGTCGGCCACATAGATCAACTCATCCCAGCCAGCAATCACATCAACGGGGCGATTGAGACGATCAAGGGCAGGTCGGATCGGCACATAGGCCACCGAGCGATTGTTGTATTGTGGAACATCCAGAAACTCAGTGGTTGTTTTGGTTCCGAAAAACCCCTCACAGGCCATTATGGGCAGTAGCAAAAGGATGATCCAGTGGAAAAATCTCATGGCTTATCTTGTTTCGGAGGCGAAATCGATATGGAGTCCGACACGGTGCACCGTGCCAAGAAACTGCAGCTGATCGAAGGCATAGTCAAACCGGAAAGGGAAAGAACCAATTCGCATTCGCAATCCGATACCAGCTGTTGGGAATGGCTGATCGCTCACATTGATTTTGTAGCCAGCACGAAGAAACAGAAGATCGCGATAGGCATATTCAGCACCGATTCGGATATTTTCAGCGTTGTCGTTGGGGTGGTTCAGCTGCACATGGGTGGTGATGGACTGGGAGCCATCCGGAGATTTCCATGGCACGATAGATAGCCCCAGCTGAAACAGAGTTGGTGCGGGATAGGGCTCCGGGGCTAATTCTTTGTTGGAGAAGGTGGTATCTAGCTTTACCTCTCCAGCCAGGGTAGAATTACCACCAAAGTTTTTGAGGGCAACGGCAAATTTCAGATCGTTGAAGTCGGTTTCGTACAGAAACCCCAGATCCACCACGACAGTGTTGGCACGAAATTCGGCCAGTTGTTCCCGCACATAGCGCACATTGGTGCCCCAGGAAAACTGATCAGTAAGACGCTTGGCATAACTGAGCCCGGCGGTGATGTAATAGGCGTAGAAAAACTCCCCGGTTCCTTCGGGCTGAAAGGTAGTTCGCACAGGCATGGGCCCTGAGTTGAGTCCGCTAAGTGACAGGGCAAACACCCCCGCATTGGTAGGTTGAGCGACGCTCAGGAAAGAGTAATCAATATCGGCGGCCCAGAAGGTGTGAGAAGCACCAATGCTGAGCCCACGGGTATCGCCCATGGTAGCCGGATTGAGGGCAGCACCAAAGGCAGTTGTAGGGAGGCAGACATTTGCGCCACCCAGAGCGGCTGAGCGCGGGCTCAGATCAAGGTTTAAAAAGGTAAGGGCTGAAATACCAGCTCGCTGAGCGCCCAACTCTGGAAAAATCTGGGCATTCAGCCCGGTGGAGATCAGCAAACAATAGATCACAAGTAGCAGACGCATAAATAGGCGAATTTGGCTTGCGGGCAAGTTAGGATTTTTTTTGGAGGGGCAGTCCCTACTCTCGTTCCCGCTGAATATCTGCACCCAGAGCATTGAGCCGATGCTCGATATTCTGATAGCCCCGGTCGATCTGTTCAATATTGTACATGCGGGAAGTGCCTTCAGCAGAGAGGGCAGCCATCAGTAGCGCCACGCCGGCCCGGATATCCGGACTGGTCATGGAAATGGCACGGAGTTTCTGTTCATTGGCCAGACCGATCACGGTCGCACGGTGCGGATCGCACAAAATAATCTGTGCCCCCATGTCGATGAGTTTATCAGTGAAAAACAGGCGGCTCTCAAACATCTTTTGGTGAATGAGGACTGAGCCTTTGCACTGCGTGGCCACCACCAGCACGATGCTGAGTAAATCAGGCGTAAATCCCGGCCATGGATGATCCGAAATCGTCAGAATAGATCCATCAATGAATGTGTCAATCTCACAGACCTTTTCCTGCTTTACCCGAATGTCATTGCCCTGAATCTCCAGGTTGACCCCGAGACGCTGGAAGGTATGAGGAATGATGCCCAGGTGATCCACGTCGGCATTCCTGATAAGGACATCCCCTGCCGTCATGGCGGTCATGCCGATAAAAGAGCCCACTTCGATCATGTCTGCCAGCATCCGGTGAGTCGTTCCCCCCAGAGATTCGACGCCTTCAATTTTGAGGAGATTGGAGCCGATGCCTTCGATCTTCGCGCCCATACGCACGAGCATTTTGCAGAGCTGCTGCAGGTAGGGTTCGCAGGCGGCGTGGTAGATGGTGGTGGTGCCTTTGGCCATGGAGGCAGCCATCACGATGTTGGCCGTGCCCGTAACAGAAGCCTCGTCGAGGAGCATGTATGCGCCTTGCAGGCCATCGTTTGCATGAACCTTGAACAGGCCCTGATTGAGGTCGTGATCAAAGACAGCCCCCAATTGCTGGAAGCCCCCGAAGTGCGTATCGAGTCGGCGGCGCCCGATCTTGTCGCCACCGGGTTTAGATATGTAGGCAACCCCAAATCTTGCCAGGAGAGGTCCGACGAGCATGATGGAGCCGCGGAGTTTGCGGGCGCGGGACCAGTAGGCTTCCGAGCTGAGGTAGTCCAGGTCGATGTCGTCGGCCTGGAAGGTGTAGGTATCAGTGGAATCTTTGGTGACTTTCACTCCCAGATCCTGTAGAATGTCGATGAGGCGATTGACATCGACGATGTCTGGGACGTTGGAAATGGTGACTGGTTCTGGCGTAAGGAGAACAGCACAGAGGACTTGCAGGGCTTCATTTTTGGCGCCCTGAGGGGTGATTTCACCACTGAGTCTGTGGCCACCTTCTACTGAAAAATATTCCATGTATGATCGGGTGATTACGGTCGCATCGGAAAACCATTGCAAGATACATTTGCCTGGGAACAGAGCAATGCAGAAAGAAAATTCGATGGGGTAGGCGTACAATACCTGTTTTACTCTTGACTCCTGTAACGTCAATGTATATAGATTGCTGTAGGCGTGGTAAATGGTAGGTAGTATGCCTCCTCACTCCCGCTCCAGCCGCCAAATATTCGTGAGCTTCCCGGCTTTTTCGACCGTTTCGGTCAGTTTCATCCCCAGTTGGCGGGCTACGGCATGGGAATCGGTATTCGGTGGATCGGTGGCAGCGATCAGATAAGAATATCCCAGGTCTTCGAATGCATATGCCACAATTTTTCCTGCTGCCTCAGTCGCATATCCCTGGCCTGTATGGTCTGGCAGCAGGCCGTAAATCAGCTGTGGTTGCGGCTCCTCAAAAAAATACCATAGCCCTGTGAAGCCAATCACCTGACCATCTGCTTTCCTGGAAATTTTCCACAATCCAAACCGGCGTTTCTCCATCAGCATGTGATTGACCCGCAGAATGTCTGCCACCTGATCTTCCGGCACGGCGATGTCGTCCCAAAGATATTTTCGCACAAAGGGATCTGCGAAGATCCGATGAAGCAATGGTAAATCACCCTCCAGAAACGGCATGATAGAAAGGCGGTCAGTGAAAAAAGTAGCAGACATAGATCCTTTTCTGAATGATGGAAAGGAGATACCTCTAAGAAGCACCAATTTCCAGCTTCCTCATGTCCCAATCAAGCTATCAATCACGGATCAACCAAGCGGTGGATTATGTCCAGAAACTCCTGGACCGCCCTCTACCAGAGCTGGCTGCCAGAAAGTGGATATCAGTTTAGAAAGATTTTTTCAGTCCTCTTTTTTTCCTGCAATGGAGAAAAGAGAAAGGCGCAAAGGTCGTCAGAATACCTATTCTTAGCGATCTTTGCGCCTTCTTTCCGTCTTTGCGGTTAACATTTATCCATAAAAGACCACCTCTTATTACCGCTTCAAGAAAGTCTATTCCCTTATTGGCAGATATTGCCGTTGGTGTTATTGGAGAAGGTGTTGCCGGATTCTGTGACCGTTGCACCGGAGCGCACATACACACCGCATCCATCGTTATCGGCAATTGTACTGTTTTCGACGGTCATCTGACCTGCTTTGACATAGAGACCGGCCTTGTCGTTGCAGCAATAAACGTAGGTAGATGCTGCATTCTTTAGCTCAATGT
>CAZLKP010000001.1:21196-29973 GCA_964560095.1 uncultured Bacteroidia bacterium | reverse complement strand
GGCGCTGTTGGTTTCGGTGTGAATCCCCCTCCAGTAGCCCAGATTGGCTTCAGCACCTCTGAAAAGAATGTTGTTGGAAGCTGTACCTTCAGCATTCAGTGTGCCTTCGCCGTAAATTCCCAGACCTGCATTTTCAGCGAAGGTAATATCGGTGCCGGGTTCAATGGTAAGTGGTTTGGTCACATCAATCACGGCTTCCACCAGATAGGGAACATTGGTCGGATACCAGGTCGTGGCGTCAGAGACATTGCTATTAGATACCCGAATGACATCTTCATCATTTCCTGTATAGTCTGAGGCCAGCCCGTCCAGGTAGGTCAGGTTTTTGGCTTCGAAAAGGAGGGGCGCCTTACCGTGCGTTGTGACCGTATTATTTTCATAGCCAGTAAACTCAAATTCCTCCCTGGCCACAATACCGTAGTCGTTACCATTGGTGATTGTAGAGTTGGTGATGCTAGCCTTACCATTTTTGAGATAAAAGGATCCAATCTCATTACAACAATACACATAGTTAGACCCTGCATCTGACAGGTTGAGGTAATCAATCTTGTTAGCGATGGTGTTGGTTTCCATGTGAATTCCGCGCCAGTACCCCCGGATAGCTTCCTTTCCGCGGATGGTCACCGGGCTGCTGTTTGTACCGTTTATGGCAAAGGACCCAGATCCATACACCCCAATCCCGGCATTTTCTTCCATTACGATCTCCACACCTGCTTCCAAAGCAAAAGCTGCCGTTACATCCAGGACTTCTCCTTTCAGGAGATAGGGGATATTTAGTGCACGCCATGTGGATGCCTCCGTGACTCCCCCGCCAAAGATGTATGCAAAGTCTTGGTCATTACCCGTGTAGGTGGAACCAGTTCCATCCAGTGCGGCTGCAGCTTCTGCGTGAAAGTGAATCGGATAATCTTCCTGTGTGGTGATAGTCACATCACTGTATTCTGTGATATTTGCAGCCTGATTGGCATAAATACCGTTCCCCCCTCCATTGGAGATGGAGACCGTGTTGATTTTCATTTTTGCCCCTTTAAGGAAGATGGATGCGACGACATTGCAACAGTACACATAATTGGAACCGGCATCCTCAACGGATACACGGCTAAAGGAGTTGTTGGAGGAATTGGTTTCAATGTGGATCCCTCTCCACCATCCCTGGTTGTGGGTAGTCCCGGTGAATGTGATACTCTCTGTACTGGTCCCTTCGGCCTTGATCCAGCCGGCATCATAAATCCCCAGGCCGGCATTTTCTTCAAATGCGATGGTGACACCCGGTTCAATGGTGAGCCCGGCAGTCACATCTAGGACTCCTTCGACCTTGTAATCGACAGCCGCAGGGCCATTGGCCAATACCCGATCTTCTGACACATTCCCCTTCAGCAACTCAGTGGTGGTGGGTCCCTGGCCAGGTGTATATTCTCCTTCGCGTACCCATTTCTGGATATTACCGGAGCCGAAGGCGGCTACATTAATGCGCAGGGTATCATCCTGGCGAAGCTCCATGGTAGCGGAATAGTAATTCTTGTCACTACCGAGCTCTTCGTAGAGGTAATTTTCTGCATCGACAGCCTCTATATCCTTCCACTTGATTTCTCCGGCAGAAAATCCCGATCCAGCCTCATCGGTGATGGTTCCGGCAGTTCCCTCCATTTTTACGATCATCCCGTCGTTTGTGGGGTTGTTTCCGCCAATGCGGATCCAGCTACCTTCCAGGTTGGAAAGGTCGCCATTGTTCCCGGTAGGGCCATTATCAATTTCACAACCTGAAGCGAATGCCAGGATTGCGATGAACAGGGGCAAAAAAGTACGTTTCATAGCTTGGAGATAGTTTGCGATTTGATTTGATGTATCGCTGAGTGCTATCTCCAGAGAAAAGGTAAACAGGAACCTGAGATTTTTTTAGGACTTCTCCGTGACGGATTCAATGTTGCCGTCGCGGAGCCTGACAATCCCCTTGGCATAGGTGGCAATATCCTCTTCGTGGGTGACCAGCAGGATGGTATTTCCCTGCTGATGAAGGTCATCAAACAGCGCCATGATCTCGTAGGAAGTTTTGGAGTCGAGATTACCGGTTGGTTCATCGGCGAGAATCATCGTGGGGCTGTTGACGAGGGCGCGTGCGATGGCTACACGCTGTCTTTGTCCTCCTGAAAGCTCGTTGGGCTTGTGGGCGGCCCTATCTGCCAGGCCCACCGAATCAAGGATGTCCATCGCCCTTTCGCGCCGCGCTTTCTGGCTGTAACCTGCGTACACAAGGGGGAGAGCTACATTGTCCAGAGCGGTAGACCTTGGCATGAGATTGAACGTCTGAAAGACAAAGCCAATCTCCTGATTCCGGACTCTGGCCAGTTCTGGATCATTCATTTGGCTCACATCTACCCCATTTAGTTCATATATACCACCTGTCGGCGAATCCAGGCATCCGATAATATTCATGAGGGTGGATTTGCCGGATCCGGAAGAGCCCATAATCGCAATATATTGATTGGCATAAATGTCGATAGACACCTCTCGCAGGGCGTGAATTTCCACGTTACCCATCTGATAGACCTTGCTGATGTGTTCGAGACGAATGATTGGGTTCATGGAGCCTATGAGATTTCAAAAGGTGAAAGTACGAATTTGGCGGGAAGCAAAAATAAAGTTGTGATTTTGTCTACCCCCGTTTGCTTCTATTTGGTGAACATTCTCAGTTCTCTTAGATTTGAAAGGCTCCTCACATGATGAGAACAGGAATGATCCACCTCCAACGAAAGCCTTGTATGAACCAGCACCTGTTGTGGGTCCTGCTGGCACTGGTATGTTGGGGATGTGGGGAGGAATTTGAACAAAGCCCGCCTTTTCCTGCCGGCCCGGCTACTGTGAAATTGGATGCGGAGGACTTTGTGACCATTTCCCCCGAGTCGAAGATGCTGGAGGGACGGCCGGTATTTCCATTTGCCTACCAGGTATTCGGAGAACGGTTTGAAGGGTATCTGGCCCACAGCCAGGAGCGGGTGTACAACCTTGGATTGAACGAGACATTTGAAGATAAAATCCCTTTTCTGGATTATTCTCTTGAGCCTGGTGACACCCTGCACACCTTTACACCCCGCAAGTACCATATTCTGATTGATCGTCGGCAAACCAATGAAGGTGATCAGATCTATTTTATCCTCCGTCGCACCAGGAGGGGAATCAGCGACCTCGAAGAAAGGCAGGTTTGGGTCATCTCCGACACACGCGGAGTATTGTCTGTCGCTGAATACCAGATCGACTTATATTCAGGGGCGGTGGTGCTGACCATGGTGGGAGATTCGGAGTGGTTTCGCGATCCCAATATTACCCGGCAAATCAAATCCTACGATTACATCCGGACCATTTACATGGACAAAGATCGGTCTCTGCTGTATGAATTCAATAAAATTACCGGCTTGATGAAATGCAGAGACATCAAAGCCCGCGAAGAAATCCACCGGTACCAGTTTGAGAACGAATCTCTCAAACAGCTGATTGACTATCACATTGAACCATCAGAGTCGGGGATTACACTCGTTACCAGCGACAATTGCTACCATTTCACCGAATCTCTCAACCTCATTGAGACGGGTCCCTGTGCCAGGTAATTCTCTCCCGATCACAGAGACGAATTTCTCCCTTGGTGAACACAAACATCGGGTCGTACCTTTGAGTTATCGATCCTGTCTGATTCATTCAGGCGGCAGTTCAAGAATCAGTGATATGAATATGAGATATCTGACGAGTCTGATCATGCTCCTCTGCAGCCTGCCAGTTGGGGCCCAGGATCTCACCTTTGGTGACTGGAAGAGCTATCTCAGTCATCGCAATACCGTAGGTACAGCGACCAAAGATGGAATCATTTATACTATTACCCGGGGCGGAATGTATGCCTATGATCCGGAATTTGGCGAGGTGAATACTTTCAGCACGGTAGAAGGTATGAGTGGAATCAATTCCACGGCCATTCATCATGCAGAGGAAGCTGGGCTCATCTTCATTGGATATGCAGATGGAATGATCGACTTTTTTGATCAACCATCTTCCTTCGGTTATCTCACTGAGATCAACCGCAACACGTTTATCACCCAGAAAGGAATCAACAGTTTTGAAAGCGATGCCACCCGACTCTATATCGGCATGGAATCGGGCCTGGCGATCTACGATCTTCAACAGCGCTTTCCGGATACCGACGTAACCCAGTTTGCAGATAATCCCTCCAGGCTTTCTGTCGAATCGGTGGCTTTGTTTGATGAAAAAGTCTGGGTTTTACTGGAAAATGGCGAGTTCTACAGTGCTCCGGCTGATTTTCCAAACCTCAAGGACCCGGGTATCTGGCTGGATGAATCTGGCCGTAATGGGCTGCCCGCGAATATAGAAGTCAGGCAGATTGCTGCCCGATCCGATGCGCTCTTTGCTCTGTCTGACTCTACAGTCTGGCGCTTCGACGGCCAAAGCTGGTTCATTTTTGAGGCTTGGGATGATTTATGGGACCGGATTTACGTGACAGAAAATGCATTTGGTGCGACCCGTGTCAACCGGGTGCAGGTGAGGCACGAGGAAGGACCGACCTACAATTTTTTCATTGAAGGTGGGGCCATCGACGTGTCAATTGTGAATCCCAATGTATTCGGTGTGGCGACCCGATTCGAGGGAGGGCTCCTCTTCGACTCCTGGAACATATCCTCCACCACGCCTGATGGACCCGCAACCAACGATTGTGTGCGGATCGCTGCCGGAAACGGTGAATTGTACATTGCTCCAAAGGGATATGATCAGGCGATCACGCCGGTGATCTCCGGTGATGGGATCTATTATGATGCGCCCGGAAGTGGCTGGAATATCCTCACGGGCCTTTCCGGAGATCTTCCGGATAATGTGCGGACCAGCTTTGCCCGAGCGTTTTATGATGCGCCCACCGGAAGAGCCTACCTGGGATCCTGGGGATCCGGCTTCCTGGAGCTGGAACAAGGCGTGGTAGTAAACGCCACCACCTGTGAAGACGGGCTTTCTTATGTGCAACCTCCCTGTGATATCAATAACCGGATCAACACCCGCGTTTCGGGCATAGCACCAGATGATCAGGGATATCTGTGGGTAACGCTGGATTTTGGCATTGATCCGCTGATGTTTCGCACGCCCGATGGCCAGTGGATGGCAGCCAACCGATCCAGAATTCCTGCCGATGACCACTTTCTGGATCTGCTGATCGATGACTTTGGCAACAAATGGATTCTCGACCAGGAAACAGGGATTTTGATTTACAATGACAATCAGACACCGGAAAATACCAGTGACGATTTTACGTTGCGCCTGCGCAGCGGCCTCAACAACGGCAATCTACCAACCAATGACGTGTACTCAATGGTACTGGACCAAGATGGGTTTGTGTGGGTAGGCACCTCCCAGGGAGTCACCGTGTTCTATGACACATGGTCCCTCACCCAGCAAAACATTGTAGATGCCAGCCCACCCGTTTCCCAGGGCTTTCCGCTACTCAAAGATGCTATCATCCGTGCCATCGCTGTGGATGGAGGAAACCGAAAGTGGCTGGCTACCGACGACGGGGTGTATCTGGTCAGTCCGGATGGAAATGATATCATCTACCAGTTTGATGTGTCCAATAGCCCGTTGTTGTCCAATACCGTGTTTGATATTGAGGTAGACAATAGCACGGGGGAGGTGTATTTTGCTACTGAATTGGGGTTGATCTCGTTTCAGGGAGATGCAACGGCACCGGAGAGCAACTGTGAAGGCCTTATGGTGTTTCCAAACCCGGTGAGGCCCGATTATCAGGGGCCTATCACCATCCGTGGAATGGGATCTGAGACCACCGTCCGGATCACCACCGTCTCCGGACTCCTGGTAAAAGAGATACAGGCAGATGGAGGAACGGCCATCTGGGATGGCACAGACGTGTATGGAAATCGTGTCCGCTCAGGTGTCTATCTGGCATTGAGCAGCGACGACAATGGCGAACAGGGGTGCATCGGAAAGTTTGTGATGCTGGGGGATGGGCGATAGGTGGGCGGAACCTTTACCCAAACAGAGAAGACAGCTTCATGGCGACACCCATGTTGCCCTCGATTTTGAGTTTGCCACCCATAAATGCCATCATGGGATTCATGTCGCCAGAAAGGAGCTTGTCGAAGTCATCATGATCGACATGAATGGTGCACTCGGCTTCCTTGTCTTCAGTAGAGACAGCATTGGGATCCTGGTTTCCATCGATAAAGACGACGCCTTCTCCGCCTTTCATGACAAATTTTACTGTTGCACCCAGCGGATCCGCTGCTGCGGCCACTTTGGATACTTTTTCGTATGTTGATTCGAAGCTCATGTTAGTCAGATTGATTGAATGGGGTTCAAGTTACACATTCGGGAGAATGGGAAAAATCTTCTTTCCTCCTTATCTGTGGAAATATGAAAGATCCTGACACCTGCCACATCCTGATTCTGGCAGCCGGAGCGTCTTCCCGCATGGGGCAGCCTAAGCAGCTGTTGCCGCTTCAGGAGCAAACCGTGGTAGAGCGGGTCGTGACTACCTGCATGGACAGCGGATTGGGAACGGTCACCCTGGTGCTGGGCGCGCATGCCGAGGAGGTGCAGGCCCTGGTTCGGTCACAGGCGGTAGAGGCTGTCGTTCACAGAGATTGGGAAGAAGGAATGGGTTCCAGCCTGGCGGCAGGGATCAGGCACATTCTCTCGACTCATAAGCCGGAACATCTGATGGTTGTGCTGGGTGACCAGGTGGCATTGACCGGAGCCAGCCTGCAAACCTTGTACAGGGTGTACCTCCAGTCACCAAAAAGCATGGCGATCTCCACTTTTGCTGGCGTTGCCGGACCACCTGCTGTATTTTCATCCCGCTGGTATGAATTCCTCTCCAAGCTGAGCGGAGACGCCGGAGCCAAACCTGTGATCAGCACCCATCAAGAGGAGGTGCTGCGTGTACCTCTGGCGGTGGCGGCAGTGGATCTGGACACTCCCTCAGACTACGAAGCATTTATCCGGCAGGGGCAAAGTGGGAAGTTTCAGCCGTGAATGGCTTCGGATGTACCATAGCTGGAAATCACCTTTCCTTCATACTCGAGGAATGCTTCCCAGCGGGCATCCACGCCGATGTTGGGGCAAAGCTCTCTGGCCAGGTTGATAAACATGGTGTAGTGCCGTGCTTCAGAGATCATCAGCTTGTGGTAAAAAGTCGCAAGGTCTTTGTCGCCAATATTTTCTGACAGGACCTTAAACCGCTCGCAGCTTCGGGCTTCGATCATGGCGGCGAAGAGCAATTTATCGCAAAGCAAGTCTTCCCGCCCTTTTCCTTTGCCTTTGATAAACTTCATAAGCTCGTTGACATAGGAGTCCTTGCGCTCCTTGCCGAGCTCATACCCTCTGTCAATAATTTTTTTGTGCACCATCCGGAAATGTCCCATTTCCTCTTGGGCAAGGTCTGCCATTTTGCTCACCAGATCTGGGTGCTCCGGAAATTGCACAATCAAGGAGATGGCTGAGGAGGCTGCCTTTTGCTCACAGTAGGCATGGTCGGTCAGAATTTCCTGAATATTCTGCTCGGCAATGTGTTTAACCCAGAGAGGGTCAGTTTTCATTTTTAGCTTCAGCATAAGATCACTATCAGAGGAATCAAGGCTGCAAAGTTAATCTGAAAATGAAATAATCCGAGATTTCCTTATACCATTTCCGCGTGAAAAGCAAGGATTGACCCTTGAAAAATGTCCCTTCAGGGGCGCTCATCTATCAAAAAGAATTACAGTTACTACTTTAGTGTTGAAATATTACCCAAACCTCAAAGACTCTGCCCTCGGCTGTTTCACGCAGTAGGAACTTGTCAATAAATAGCGATTTGGCAGACTTTCTATTTGTTTGATTTTTTACCTCTGATGCTATGAAAAAAGGATACTTTCTCGCAGTTCTCATTCTCGCCTCGACTTTTGTTCAGCTTCATGCTGCGCTCCCCTTCTTCCGTGATTTCGGCTTCACCAATGGGTGCGAACCCGGAGCCAACAGCTATTTCTATGAAGGAGAAATCAACAGTTCCATCTATGAAGAGATTTACAAGGAAGAATGCTATTTCACGAATCCCCAAACGGTCAAACTCGGTGAGACGCTGACTCCCGGGCAAACTTATACCATGTATCTTCATTTTGCCGAGATCTACTATGGTGACGGCAATTCTCAAAATACCCTTGGTGACGGCGCTCGTGTCTTTCACGTAGATGTGGATGGCTTTCGGGTTTTGGAAAATTATGACATCCATGCCAATGTCGGTCCGAGAAATGCTCATGTGTTTCAGTATGATTTTGTGGCTGATGCTGATGGTTTGGTGGAGCTCACCTTCACACCTGTGATCAACAATGCCAAGATCTCTGCGGTAGAGATCGTCACTGAGGGAAGTGCATCGGTATATCCGCCTACTTCCAGCATCGTGGATTTGAACAGCGGGGCCTTTCCGGTTGAGTGGGCTGAGATTGATGCTCGGACACGTGGCAATCAAGCGGTGGTCACCTGGACAACAGGCTGGGAATCCAACAATGCTGGATTTGAGATCCAGATGGGCAATATCGGTGGAGGATTTGAAACCATCGGGTTTGTCGAAGGTGCCGGAACCACTACTGAGCCTCAGCTTTACCAGTTTACAACCGACCAGCTTGTGGGAGGTTCATACGTCTTTCGGATCAAGCAGCGCGATTTTGACGGACAAATATCGCTTAGTCCCATGATTGAGGTCAGTGTTGGTCTGCAGCCGGGTATCAGGATGCAGCCTC
>CAZLKP010000001.1:16943-21186 GCA_964560095.1 uncultured Bacteroidia bacterium | reverse complement strand
CCCCGCCACAGAATACACCCTAATTCGGTTTGCCGGCCATGAAGGAGATGAGGTTTCTCTCAACATCCAGACCCTTTACGGCCAAACAGTCAAAGAAGTGTTTCACGGTGAGCTATCCGCTGACGGTCAACAGAGCTTCCCGGTCAGTACAGTCAACCTCGCACCGGGATACTACTTCGTGCAATTGGTGCAGGAGGGCAGCATTAGCGGACAACGACTCCTTGTGTCCCCGAGGTAGATCTGGCATCCGCCCGCACACACGATATATTGATCTGACACTGAGGCCTCTCCGGAAGGGAGGCCTCTTTCTGTATTTGTCATATCCAGAGTCAATGGGTCTTTCCCGGTCCTGGTTTTCTGCTTACCTTTCTTTTCCTGCTGTATTTGACCCAATTACCGTCAATGGTTCCAGATACCAAAACCCGTATTCTGACCACTGCTCTGAGATTGTACAACGAACATGGAGTTTACAATCCTCATGGGGAACAGGTCACAGCCCGGCGCATTGCTGCTGAACTCAAGATGAGCGACGGAAACCTCCGCTATCATTTTTCCACCCGTGAAGACATGATCCGGGGGCTCTATGATCAACTGGTGGAACAGCTGAATGCTGTCATGGTAGGTATTCCCACCGACACTGTGGACTGGGCGGCTTGGCTGGAGGGCTTCCGGGACATATACGAGCAGCTGTATGCCTATCGCTTTTTGTTTCGGGACTTTGTAGGCATCATGCAGCATCAGAAAGAACTGAGCATACACTACCGGTTTCTCCAGGCGGAGCGAAAGGCATTGTTTCGGCGAATGCTGAAGCGGTTGCAGGCGGAGGGTGATTTGCGGCCGGAGCCCATGCAGGGGCAATATGAGCAGCTGTTTGATCATCTGCAGATTATGACGGATTTCTGGCTGGCCAGCTCATCGCTCATGTACGATGGAAGCCCTGAGCTACTGTGCGATCATTATGCGGAAGCTACCCTGAGCATGTTTTTGCCGTATCTCTCGATCATTGGCCTGGAAAAATGGCAGGAAAGAAGAGCCAATACGCAGGTTTCTGGTAGCTGACGCCATCTGGGACCGTCTATGCGGCAAAACGGCCCATTGAGACGTAAAGCCAGGATTTATCGGGACGAATGAAATATTTTGATTCTTACTCTGATACGTTCTTCCCACAACTTTGTGAATAAAAGTGAATGACGGACACCGACCAGTCGGTTGTCCGGCCCGTATGCATTTGGACGGATTATGAATCATCGTGAACTGGCGGCTTTGCCTGCCATTTGGGAATTTTATTTTTGCTCGATTGACCGGCACCCGGCCTCTATGATGGTAGATCTGGCATGGGAGCCGCATGCACCCATTGTCGCTCATGCCGAGCTATTTGAAGTTACCTTGTCCCTGCTTTCCCCAGACGAAGACGGACTTTCAGATACCTCTGAAGCGCCCCGGTTGTTTGCCCTGGAAGATCGGTTGGCAGCAGGCGTGGCGGCTGGTCTCAATGGCTGGTATGTGGGCAGAATGACTGGGAAAGGAACCCGTGTTTTCTACTTCTACGCTCCGACCTCGCTGGATGCTGATAAAGTGGTTGGCAGAACATTGCAAAATTTTCCGGAGTATGAGTGGAAAATGCATCATCAGCATGACCCGCAATGGAAGCTGTATCGGGAGTTGCTGGTGCCGTCTGAGGAAGAGGCTCATTTGATCAAAAACCGCCGTGCGCTTGACGAACTCAATCACTGGGGCGATCAGCATCAGGTAGAACGTCCGGTCATTCATCAATTTCGATTCGACAAGCAGAAAAATCTCGATTTATTCCTCAGAAAGATAGGGCTCCAACATCAGGCACAACGGGAAATTTCCAGGGACAACGGGGATCTTCTGCTCAAAGTAGAGAAAACCGGAACCGTGATTCGGAGCGAGTTAGACGAAATTACTTGGGATTTTGCGCAAATAGCCAAGGCTTGTCGTGGGCAGTATCTGGGCTGGAGAAGTGAGGTGGTCACCGGATAGGCAGTGGCAGGTTAGAAGCCTTTTCTGACCCAGATCGTGCCCTCATAGGCATAGGGACTGCTGCCCCGAAGGATGACAGGCCGATAATTGTTTCTGAAATCCGACAACTCCAGAAGATCATGTCCCGGGCCATCAACAGGCTCCTTTTCTCCCCAAAAAAACACCAAGATATCCGGCTTCCTTTGCATCACATACCCCGGGTCGCTCAGCCCGTGACCAATATCCCGCCGATCAACATCATCAGGTTTATGGCGGGCAATGTGATAGTCGTTGAGCCCATATAAGTCGATGGCTTCAAAGCCGGTCCAGTATGGAATGGCTCCTGCTGCGGTAACTGCGATCAGGGGATTCCGATCCCCATAGGTTTCCTTCAATGCATTCGCCAGTACCTGTAAATCCCATTCCCAGCGTTCGTATTTGGCATCCTGAAGCTCCGGTCGTAGCCATTGTCCCCCAATAAACAAGATCAGCATCAGTGGAAGCATCCGAGCCTGAAAGGAAGAAGAAACAAGCGGAAAGGAGGGGTATCTGGTTTCTCTCGCCACGATCGCAAGGCAAATCAGCAGGGGAAATCCTTGGCGGTATCCCGGGAAATAATCTCCCCCGATAAACAATAGATACAGAATCCAGGCAGTCGCGATCAGGAAAACAGGCCAGTAATAAGGGGTTTGGGTCGCTTTTCGACTGTTTTCCGGGAAAAAAGGCCAAAGGAAGAGTAAGACCGGCATGGTAAAAGCCAGCATGGTCAACACATATTTGATGCCCATTTTCACATAGATGTAGCCGGGAGCTACTCGCGCATATGCAGTGTTGGGAAACCATTCTCCGTAATACCACAGGCGGAAGGCCAGCAGACACCCATAGGCGATCAGAGGAATGAGGGGCATTCGCCACTGTGTCAGAGCCTCACGCAGCCAGGAACCTCCAGGTTGATGTCGGCCAATCAGGACACCGGCAAACAGGATCACACAAATCAACGGACCCTCGGGCCGGGTTAGGCACAGGACTCCTAAAGCGAAAGAAAGCAGCCACCAGTCTTTAGGTTGACTTTTGAGAATGACAGGGCCGCTCAGATTCAGGCTTATGGCGATGAGCAAGGCGAACAAACCGGTTTCGAGGCCACCAATGGCCCAGATCGCAAAAGGAGCCGAGCTCAAAAGCAAAATGTTGAGGGCGGTGCCTGTGAGGGTTTGGATCTTACTTCGGAAGATCACCACGGGCAAGGCAAGCATCATTCCCAGGCTCAGAATCCGGCAAGCTACAATCAGATCTAGGCCGAGGGCATGCAGCCCGGCATGAAGCAGGACCCAAGAAAAATTACTGAAGCCCTCCACGGGCTTACCGGATGTCCACGTGAGACCGAGTCCATCGACCAGGCGATCGGCATAGCGAAGAGAGATGAGTGTGTCGTCTGACAGGAACGGCCAGTAGTACCAGGCATGAACAAGCAGCAACAGCCAGGTGATGCCGATGGGCCACGCTGGCTGTTGAAGAAATTGGAACCGCTTTCCCGGGTTACTTGGCATAGGCAATGGCCCGCTTTTCGCGAATCACTGTGACCTTGATGTGGCCTGGATACTGCATGTCTTTCATGATTTGCTGAGAGATATCAAAGGCCAGCTGATCGGCCTTTTCATCTGTTACCTTTTCTGATTCGACGATGACACGCAATTCGCGACCCGCTTGGATGGCATAGGTCTTGATCACACCTGGGTAGGCGAGGGCGAGATTTTCGAGGTCTTTGAGTCGCTGAATGTAGGACTCGACGATTTCGCGACGGGCACCCGGGCGCGAGCCGGAAATGGCATCACAGGCCTGAATGATGGGCGAAATCAGCGCTGTCATCTCGATTTCATCGTGGTGGGCTCCGATAGCGTTGCAAATGTTTTTGTGCTCGCCATACTTTTCAGCCAGCTCCATCCCGAGGAGGGCGTGAGGTTTGTCGGAGTGCTCTTCGGCAACCTTTCCGATATCATGTAGCAAACCTGCACGCTTGGCTTTTTTCACGTCAAGGCCGAGTTCTGCTGCCATGACAGCACAGAGGTTGGCCGTTTCACGGGAGTGGTTGAGCAGGTTCTGGCCATATGAGGATCGGTATTTCATTCTACCGACGAGTTTAATCAGCTCGGGTCTGAGGCCATGAATACCCAGGTCAATGGCGGTGCGTTCGCCGGTTTCGATGAGCTCTTCGGTTACTTTTTTCTCCGTTTTTTTCACCACCTCTTCGATTCTGGCGGGG
>CAZLKP010000001.1:0-16933 GCA_964560095.1 uncultured Bacteroidia bacterium | reverse complement strand
ACGGCCATCAGTCACGAGCTTATGCAGAGACAGCCGGGCAATTTCGCGGCGCACGGGGTCAAAGCCGGAGAGGATGATGGCTTCGGGCGTGTCATCAACGATGATCTCGATGCCTGTGACCATCTCCAGGGCGCGGATGTTCCGGCCTTCACGACCGATAATACGCCCTTTGATTTCGTCGTTTTCCAAGGGAAAAACAGTGACCGTATTTTCGATGGCATGCTCTGCAGCAGTCCGCTGGATGGTTTCAATCACAATTTTTTTCGCATCCTTGGTGGCTGTGAGTTTGGCTTCTTCGATGATATCGCGGGCTTGTGAGGCAGCTTCGGAGCGTACTTCCTGCTTGAGGGCTTCCATCATGCTGGTTTTGGCTTCCTCTGCACTGAGTCCGGCGATTTTTTCGAGTTCTGATACCTGCTTCTGGCGAATCTGATCCAGGTCTTCCTGCTTTTTTTCGATGGCCTCTACCTGCTTGGTGAGACTCTCTTTCATCTGCTCGGCTTTTTCGTTGGCAGATCTTAGTTTGGCTTGTTCAGCCTTGGATTTATCTTCTCGGCTTTGAATTTGTTGCTCTCTCTGGCGAATTTTTTGTTCGCGCTGATCAAGCTTTTCTTTTTGCCTGCCAGCTTCTTTCTCAAATTTTTCTTTCAGCGAGCGGTACTTGGCGTTGGCCTTTCCGATGCGGTCCTGCTTGATGTTTTCGGCTTTCAACTCAGCCTGAGAGATAATTCCATCCGCTTTGATTTTAGCGGTTTCGATCATTTTGTTATTGGCAGCGGTCAGGAGGAAACGATTGATGAGGTAACTCACCAGAATTCCAACCACGACCCCAATGCCGATTCCGATCATGAGATCCATTCCATCCATGATTTGTGAGATTAGGGTATAAATACAGCGACTGGGAGATTCGATCCTGACAGTTGGATAGAACACCCGGGGGATGGAACTTGGGATGTGAGACAGGGGCTTAGCTCGATGCGGACTGTGGGTTCAGGGTTTGATCTAATTCTGTTTCGAGGCGGGAGAGGGCATTCATCATCTGGTTGGTTTCTTGTTCCTGGCTGGATTGAAGTCTGAGAAATTCTGTCATGATGTCCAGACAGGCCATCAGGGCTATATCGAGATCGTCCTGATGGGTATAATCCGCACGAAAGGTGCGAATCTTTGAGTTAATGACAGATGCTGCTTCCTTCACCACCGCCGCTTCTTCATCAGTCACCCTGATGGGAAACTGTCGTCCGAATATATGTATGTTGATCGAGCGTCTTTCCAAATCTTGAATCACAATTTCCGGTCCCGGCTAGTCGCCAAAACGTTTGAGACAAAGATCAATTTCCTGCAGATAGTGGTCGATCTGGTCGCGGAGAGCTTGTCGGTCGGCATCGTCAATCATCAGTTGTCCGATTCTGGCAGCTTCCAGTCGGGTCTTCTGGTTGCGCAATGCATCATCTTTCCCAGTCAGGGTGTCTTCCAACTCACTGACCCGGGATTGAAGCTCATCTCGCTCCTGACGGAGGTCATCAATTACAGCCGACATTTGTCTCGCCTTCTTCGATACCTCCTGCAGTTTCCGGATCAACTCCTTCATGCAGAGTTACTGTCGATCTCTCAAGTTAGCGATATTTTTTTGCCGAATCCAAAGAACCTCTACTCCTTGAGGTGTCTCTTCAAGGAGTAAATCGCAATCCATTGATTACCAGCCTTTCCAGAGGACTTATTTCCTGAGGGTGGCTCCAAGTTTTTTCTCCACTGACGAAATCACAAAGTTCATGATTTTGTCTGCCGACCCTTCGGCCATGGTTTTTTTGTCGTCGCGCAGTTCGACAGATACCAGATAGCTCTTCTCATCTTCGGCCATACCCTTGCCCTGATACACATCGTGGAGTTCTACGGAACGGATCAGTTTCGGATTCGCTTTGCTGATCACTTCCTGCACTTTCGCAAACGGCACCGATTTTTTCATCAGCAAACTGATATCCCTACGCACGGATGGATAGACAGGTACCGGCTGGTATCGGATTGTATGGCTCCGGTACAGTTTCAGGTAGGCATCCCAGTCCAGGCGAAGATGAAACGCTTCCATCTTCAGGTCGTATTGTTTTTGCCACTCGTGACTGACCCGGCCATAGCGAAGCAAGACCCGGCCATCCACCAGCAGTTCCATGCCATAGGCGAACTCCGGATCCTCACACGCGCGAAGTTGTCCCGAAATGCCCGCCCTGGTCTGCAGCCGATCCACCTCTTTGGTGAGGGTAAATAACGTGGAATGCGGTGCCTTGGCCCCGTGATGCATCGGATGCTTTTCACCTGCGACGGTTATGCACAGCCAGCTTTGCTCCCGATATTCGGTTTCCGACCTCTTTTGGTAGGTCTTGCCGAATTCAAACACATTCAGCCCGCCCTGCTGCCGGTTCTGGTTGTAACGAACAGTCTCCAATGCCCCGGGGAGCATGGATTGACGCATGACGCTCAGATCTTCACTTAGGGGATTGGCTAATGAAACAGCCTTTTCATCTCCCAGGGAAGCCTGAACGAGAGAGTTATTCAGGATTTCATAGTAGCCGCTGGCGGCAAGATAATTGGCGACTGTCTCCCGGAAGCGAAAATCGTTTTCTTGCTTACTGTAATTGAGCGACATGTGCATCTGGGCCGGCAGTTCCACATGGTTGTAGCCGTAGACCCGCAGGATATCTTCCATCACGTCCACATCGCGCTTCACATCCACCCGATATTGCGGTACCCGAAGATCCAGCATATCGCCATCGTCGTCGGCCACCCCGATTTCCAGAGCTTGGAGAATGCGGAGAATTTCTTCTTTGCTGATCTTTTTGCCGATGATTCGCTGGGTCTTGCTCATCGAAAGCCGCACTTCGAAGGGCGCGAATTCATCTAGCCTGACATCTGACAGGGCAGAAATACGGCCACCCGCCACCTGTACGATCAGGTCAGCCGCCCGGTAGGCCGCTGTTACGGTCATGTGGGGATCAGCGCCCCGCTCAAAGCGAAAACTCGAATCAGAATTGATGCCCATGCGCTTGGAAGTACGGCGCACGGAGCCGGCATCGAAGTAGGCCGACTCGAGAAACACATCTGTCGTTTCTTCTGTCACCCCGGAATTCACGCCTCCCATGGTCCCGGCAATACACAGCGGTTTTTCCGCATCACAGATCATGAGATCTTCGCCTGGCAAGAGTTCACGCTCCACTTCGTCCAGCGTCGTGAATTTTGTGGGCTTATCCATCGTTTTGACGATGATCTGCTGGCCGCTTAGTTTGCCAGCGTCGAAGGCGTGAAGGGGATGGCCCAGCTCATGCAGCACGAAGTTGGTGACATCCACCACATTGTTGATCGGCCGGAGGCCGATGGAGGTGAGCCGATCCTGCAACCATTCGGGGCTTTCACCTACGGTTACTCCCTGGATGTAGAGAGAAGAATATCGCTTGCATCGATCCTGGTTTTCGATAGATACCGGAATAGGATTGGGCACTGTGAGACCGGCAGGATCAAAGGATAATTCGGGCAATTTGGCCTGCTTGCCGAGTGCAGCAGCCAGATCCCGGGCGACGCCGTAGTGAGAGGCCCCGTCCACCCGGTTGGGGGTGAGGTCCACCTCCAGGATGATGTCTTCTGTGATGTCGAGATAGTTGATGGCCAGATCGCCGGGCGTAGCAGATTCATCCAGCACGATGATGCCATCGTGGTCGGCGCCGATGCCGAGTTCGTCTTCGGCGCAGATCATGCCTTGGGATATTTCGCCGCGGATTTTCCCTTTTTTGATTTTGAAGGCCCCCTCTTCCCCTTGTCCAAATGGATAAAGTGTCGTTCCGACTGTTGCGACAGGCACCTTTTGTCCGGTAGCGACATTGGGGGCGCCGCAGACGATAGAAAGAGGTTCATCAGCTCCGACATCGACGGAACAGACACGAAGCCGATCCGCGTTGGGATGCTGCTCAGCACAGAGCACATGCCCGACGACGACGCCTTCAAGGCTACCAGGCAGGGAGCCAGAGCGTGCGATTTTGCCGACTTCGAGGCCAAGCATGGTGAGATGGTCGGCCACGTCTTCGGGTGAGAGGTCGATGTCGATGTAGTCTTTGAGCCAGTGGTAGGAGATATCCATAAAAAATCTGCGCCGGCAGTGTAGGATGGTTCAAATGGGTGGGGCGCAATTTCCCCGAAAAAACGAGGCAAAGGTAAGGAATTTCGGGGGGAGTTGGAGAAGAGGGTCCATGGCTTCCACCAAATTCTTCAATCCCTGGCGATCATTGTAGCAGTTCTCTCAACCTATCTCTCCCAATGCCTCAAGCACCTTTTTCACCAAAGTCTCATCAGCACTTGTACCCATGTGGGAAATCCGAAGAATCTGATGCTTCCAGTCTCCCTGTCCGCCTGCCAGTTCAAACCCATGATCCAGCAGGTGCTGGTCTATTTGCCGCATATCCTTGCCGGGCCACTCAAAAGCGGTGAGGGAATCTGACGGAGAACCGCCAATGACCTTCGCCCCCAACTTCTCTACTTCCTGCTTAAACAGCCGTGACGCCCGGTGCACATCGTTCCATATTTTCGGAAGGCCCTGCTCCTGAAAATAGCTGAGAGCTGCCTGGATACCATACATTCCCTGTATCGGCGGGGTGAATGGAAAAGATAGATGTTGCGCGGCCTGATGATAATTATGCCAATTGGCGAAGTCGCCGGCATGGGTTGGTTGTAAACGAGCAATCGCACGCTCACTCATCGCCCAGGCAATGATACCCGCAGGATTCATCAGGGCTTTTTGAGAAGCCACCACCGCCGCATCAATCGACCAGTGATCCAGGTAAAAGGGCATGGCCCCGGCAGACGTGATGGCATCCACCAAAATACAGACCTCTGGCAGGGCTTCCCGCAGGGCCAGCGACATGGGCTCCAGATCTGTGAGCGCGCTGGTGGAGGTTTCACAATGAGTAATTACCACGCCAGCTACATGTTCCCGGTTTGCCAGGTCCACCAGTTCCGCTGTGCCAGGCACTTCCCCCCATGGTTTTTCCAGCACCACCGGGGTGAGGTTCAGCACATGGGCATATTCCACCCAGCGTCTGCTGAACTTTCCGTTGGACACAATAAGAACAGTTTCTTCTGGGCGAAACAGTGAATACATAGCTGTTTCCACGCCAAACGTGCCGCTGCCTATCATGAGCCCTGTGGAAGATTGGGTTTGAAAGAGGTACTCAAGCCCTTCGAGAATGTCAGCATATAACTCCCGAAATGCCGGCCTTCGATGATGAATGACCGGCCGTGAAATGGCCTCCTGCACAAAACCGGGCACAGGCACAGGCCCCGGCGTCAATAGCGTATTTCTTCGATCTAATGCTGAATTTCTTTCCAAGGTTCGTATCTTTCGGGTAAGAACTCTATTAAACAGGGTGTTAAGGCAATATGCGCATACTCATCACGGGCGGAACAGGATTCATCGGACAGCACCTAGTCCCGGCACTGGTGCTAGCTGGCCATCAGGTCTCGATTCTTTCTCGAAGTTCTAAATCTGATCCATCAAAACAAGTGGATTATTTGAAGTGGAACGGCAAAGAAATGCCTTTGGGCATTGGTCTATACGATGTGGTGATCAATCTGGCCGGTGCGAGCATCGGGCAGTTTCGATGGTCTGAGAGTGATAAAAAGGAAATCATGGACAGCCGGATTGATGCGACCCGTGCCTGTGTCGAATACATCAATACCAGCCCTAATCCTCCTTTCCTGTTTATTTCGGCCTCCGGATCCGGCTACTACGGCACCCAGCACGAGGAAGAAATCCACGAAAAAGCTCGTCCGGGAAATGACTTTCCTGCCCGGGTATGCATTGCCTGGGAAAACGAGGCCAAAAAAGCGCAAATCCGAACTGTCATTCCCCGGATTGGGGTTGTGCTGGGCGACGGAGGCGCTTTGGAAAAAATGACGGGTATTTACCAGTGGTATCTGGGTGGCAAGCTCGGCTCCGGAATGCAAGGCTTCCCCTGGATTCATATCCAGGATGTGGTGAAAGCCTTTCTGTTTTTTCTGCAGCATGAAGAGCTGGAAGGACCGGTGAACCTCGTCGCTCCCCAAATCATTGATCAGAAACGATTGTCTAATACCCTTGCTCGTGAAATGGGTGTTTCCGCCCCATGGGCAGTGCCGGGCTTTGCTTTAAAGCTGATGATGGGGGAAGCTTCCGTGTTATTTCTCGGAGGGCAAAAAGTGATCCCCCGGGTACTTCAGCGGGAAAAATTCAGATACCAATTTCCAGACATTGACGCTGCGCTAAAAGATATCTTCCATGGGTAATCGCCAGCCGGTTTTCTCCTCCTCTTTGATCTCTACCACGGCATTCGCCATATTGCTTTTACCCATACTTCTCTCTGCACAATCCCTGCCTGGGTTTGCGCGGGCAGCGGATGCCGTGATCCGACATCCGGATATGGCTCCAGCCAACATCGGCCTTTGTGTGGTTGATGTTCAGTCGGGGCAGCAGCTCTACGGATATCAGGAAAGAAAATCGATGATCACCGCCTCCACCATGAAGGCCCTCACGACAGCGACTGCGATCTCGATCCTTGGACCGAATTTTCGCTTTGAGACCTCTCTTGCAGTAGATGGCAACATCAGAAACGGCGTGATTGAAGGCGATCTTCTGATCGTAGGCAGCGGAGATCCCACCCTGGGCAGCGATCGGCTTCGCACCTCCGATGCTCTGGGCGAACTCATGTACAACTGGGCACAAATCCTCAAGCAACAGGGCATTATCAAAATCACCGGCTCGGTGGTAGGGGATGATTCTTTTTTCCCCACCCAGATCACGCCTGGCAACTGGGGCTGGGAAGATATGGGCAATTATTATGGAGCTGGCGCCAGCGCTCTCAATATCGCCGAGAATACCTACCGACTGGATTTTTCTTCTCCATCACGCACCGGTGCCTTGACTACCATTCTCCGTACCGATCCGGAAATGCCCATTTACTTCGTCAATGAAGTCACCGCTGGTCCATCAGGCTCCGGCGACAATGCTTATATTTTCGGTGCATCCTACACGCAGATCCGTTACGTGAGGGGAACCATTCCGCCGGGTAGATCTCTGTTTTCCATCAAAGGCTCAATTCCGGACCCGGCACTATTTTGCGCCAGTGAGTTGACAGCATCCCTGAAGTCTTGCGGTATGTCTGTGGGCGAATTACCTACCACTGCCCGATTGAGAGCACTCGCAGGCAAGCCTGCACCTAGACGCGGACAAGTGCTTCATACCCATTATTCCACCAGCCTGGCCGACATTGCTCAGGCCTGCAATTTCAATAGCATCAACCTGTATGCGGAGGCCCTGGCCAAGCGGGTGGCCGTCGAGACTGCCCGCCCGGGACTCAGCACTGAGGGCGCCTATGCCATGCGCGGCTACTGGAATGGTAAAGGCGTGAACACTGAGGGCATGAGCCCCAAAGACGGTTCCGGCCTCTCCCCCAACAACACGGTGACGGCTCGCCAATACTGTGACATCCTCCGTCTGATGATGCGAGATCGCCATGCCGATGCCTTCTGGGAAAGCCTGCCGGTGGCGGGTCAGAGCGGAGCAATGAAATCGAAACTACGGGGCACCGTAGCGGAGGGAAAGGTCCGGGCCAAGTCGGGTTACATTTCCGGCGTGCGCGGCTATGTCGGCTATGCCGAATTACCCGATGGGCGTGTGGTGGCCTTTGCCTTTATTGCCAACCACTACGAAGGTAGCACTGGCGCCATGGGACGTCGCTTAGAAGGGCTGATGGAGGCGCTGGCAGCGGGGCGGTGACTCAATCCGTTGCATCCAGTTCGCAGCAGGGATAGTCGAGCCCATTTTCGCAGGTCACATTACAGCTCTGACCATTATTTGAAACAGAACAGGAGGTAGCATTTCGACCTCCTCCATCGCAATCATCGTCTCCAAGATCATCTCTCCGACATCTGCATCGCACGGTAAAGGTGCTGGGATCGGACCAGGTTATTCCGGAGCTTTCCCGGGCATAGACCGTGCGGATCAAGCCAAATCCTTCAAACGTAGCATCTACTTCTGTCTGCTGTACAGAATCCGGGGCCAATGCAGATGTCAGCTTGAACCAGTAATCTGTTTCATCCAGGGTATTGGTCACAAACAGATTTTCATGCAAAAACAGGACTTCTCCATACTCCCAGGTAGTTGAACTCAGGGAATAGGCAGAATCGACCTGGAGGATATATAAGATGAAATCCTCCTCTGAGGGAGAATCCAGATGGATGTAGAGCATGGAATCTCCTGATGCCTGCATCTGGACCTCTCCCGACAGCAACTCGCCCTGATGATCAGGAAGGCGCCCTTCATTGAAGTGCTGAAGGATGGTATCGGGGTTACTCAGTGCCAGTGACAGGGTGTCATCAGCATCTTGGGGTTTTTGATTACAGGAATACAGAAGAATAAACAGGCAGGCGCATAGCCATGCCAAACCATGGTGTTTCATAAGCTGTGATTATGGAAGTTGGATATTTGACTATACTAAAAAAAATAAAAATACAAAGCCAATTTTCGGATGGGAATATTTCTTATTTCGGAGGAATTATTGGGCTGATGATTAACCATTATTACGAAGGAAGTCCTGAAGGAGAAAAAGGGTGGCTCACCGTGCTTTGACGTAAGGGAAGAAAGCCCCCCAAGCGAAAGAGGAACTTACTGAAGATGAGAAGAAGCTGCACAAGATTATCTACTGATCAAAAAGCCGCATTGAACACACCTTTTTCTGGGTAATCTGCTTGAAGATTACCCAGAAAATAATACAGTTACTTTATCTACCCCAACACCTCTTTCCAATTCAGCCTTTTCGCCACATACCCTTTCACCTCTGAGATCGGCAATCTCACCTGCTCCATGGTGTCGCGGTCGCGGATGGTCACGGCGTTGTCGTCTTTGGATTCGTAATCGACGGTGATGCAGTAGGGCGTACCAATGGCATCGTGACGGCGATAGCGCTTGCCGACGGAGTCTTTCTCGTCGTACATCACCGGGAAGTCGTACTTCAGCTCGTCGATGATCTCACGAGCGATTTCCGGCAGACCATCCTTGCGCACGATCGGGAATACGGCAGCTTTGTATGGTGCCAGGATCGGGTGAAGTTTCAGCACGGTACGGGTATCGGTGCTGCCTTTGGCCGTGGGCACTTCTTCTTCGAGATAGGCATTGCTGAGATGCGCCAGGAAGGTGCGGTCGAGGCCGACAGAGGTTTCCAGCACGTAGGGCACGTAGCTTTCCTGGGTTTCGGGATCGAAATAGGTGATCTTTTTGCCAGAGAACTCCTGATGGCGTTCTAGGTCAAAGTCGGTGCGGGAGTGAATGCCTTCCAGTTCTTTGAAACCAAAAGGAAACCTGAACTGAATATCCTCAGCCGCATCGGCGTAATGGGCCAGTTTTTCGTGCACGTGGAATTGCAGGTTCTCGGGCTTCAGGCCGAGGTTTTTGTGGAAATTGATCCGGGCTTCTTTCCAGTAGTCAAACCACTCCATCTGGGTGCCGGGCTTGATAAAATACTGCATTTCCATCTGCTCAAATTCCCGCATCCGGAAGATAAACTGCCGGGCGACAATCTCATTTCGAAAGGCTTTTCCGACCTGAGCGATGCCAAAAGGCAGCTTTTGGCGGGTGGTTTTCTGGACGTTGAGGTAGTTGACGAAAATTCCCTGAGCCGTTTCGGGGCGCAGGTACAGGTCTTGGGCTCCCTCGGCAGTGGCTCCCAGCTGGGTTTTGAACATGAGGTTGAACTGGCGCACTTCCGACCACTCTTTGGAACCGCTTTCGGGGCAGGCAATGCCTTCCTCAACGATGATCTCTCGCAGTTGGCTCAGGTCTTCGGAGTTGAGCGCTGCTTCAAAGCGAGCCTGGAGTTCCTGGGCTTTTTTGGCGTTGCGGTTATTGGCGAGGTAGCCCTGGTATTCGTCAGAGTCATTTTCCCACCCTTCTTTTCGGGCGCGTTTTTCGGTGTCTTTGAGCGACTTGCCTTCGTATTTGGCGATTTGATCCTCGATGAGCACATCTGCCCGGTAGCGTTTTTTCGAGTCCTTGTTGTCGATCAGCGGATCATTGAAAGCATCGACATGACCGGAGGCCTTCCACACAGTGGGGTGCATGAGGATGGCGGAGTCCAGCCCCACAATATTTTCGTGCATCTGAGTCATGGCCTTCCACCAGACCTGGATGATGTTGCGCTTGAGCGCGGCACCCAGCGGACCATAGTCATAGACAGCACCGAGGCCGTCGTAAATTTCGCTGGAAGGAAAAACGAATCCGTATTCTTTGGCGTGGGCAATGACCTTGGGGAAGATCTCGTCGTAGTTCATATCTTGCACTTGCAGTAAAATCACCAGACAAGGTAAGGAGAAGAAATGACAGAAAAGCCTCAGGAACCAGCATGAATCGAAAAAGCATCATTCTTTCTTCGCCGGCTGTGGTGATTTTTTGGCTTATCACAGGAGCACTCATCTGGCAAATCATCCAGGTCAATGGCATGTTTGTGTATGGACTCGACGATGCTTACATCCACCTGGCTCTGGCGAAAAATCTGGCCGAAACCGGTGTTCTGGGAGTGAATGCCGGAGAATTTGCCTCCGCCAGTTCATCGCCGCTTTTTACTGGACTACTGACGCTTTCACACCTCTTCTTCGGGGAAGCAGTCACCGAATGGGTGCCCCTCATCCTGAACCTACTCGGAGGAACCGCCCTCCTGTTCTGGCTGTCTCTGCGTATGCAGTCTGCCCGACAATCGCTTCAGGCGGCTCTGCTTTGGCCTGTGCTGTTGCTGTTTATTGCCATGCTTCCTCCATTGGTGCTTTACGGCATGGAACATCTGATTCATGGCTGTGCCTTTGCAGTGGCTATTGATATGTTTGCCTGCCTGATATCAGGAAAGATGACCCTACGCGGGCATGTCTGGCAAGTGATGCTGGTGAGTATCGTGCTGGGCGGAATCCGGTTTGAGGGGCTTACGATTCTGGCTGTTTTTCTGGGGCTGGCCTGGCTCCGCGAGAAAAACTGGCGCTACATCCTGATTGGTGTTCTGGCAGCGCTGCCCGTCGGGTTAATGATTGTATACACTTACCTCGAGACTGGGTATCTGCTGCCCAACTCGGTGTACATGAAATTATATCCGGTAAGGGGTAATCTGGTCAATTTGGAAGGAATCAAGCGATTTTTTACCCTTTTGGGCGCAAATTTACGGGTATCTCCGATGGTTGTGCCCGGGCTTTTGACGGCTGCCTTTTTCTTTCTCAACCGACAAAAAGATTTTCCCCCATTTTGGAATCGCCGTGGTCAAACCTTTTTCCTGCTCTGGATTCTCACCTGTCTCGTCCACGCCATGGGGGCAACGGGCGTGATGCTTCGGTATGAAGCCTATCTGATTACAGGTCTGGTGGTGGGAATCGCTTTGTATGGCCGGGAAGCCTGGGAGTGTTTTCTTCAGCACAGAATTTCTGTGATCGAAAGAAGAGCGGCCTTGGGAGTTCTGATACTGGTTGGAGGCCTTATGTGGCAAAACTTCGCCTATCTCAGTGTATATGACCCCATGCACAGAGCCGTACTGGCCAGTACCAACATCCACGATCAGCAAATGCAAACCACCGCATTTGTTCAGCAGTATTACCCCACTGCCAACATCGCCATCAATGACCTGGGCTGGATCAGCTACCGGACCCATGCGCATCTGCTGGATTTGGAGGGGCTAGGGTCCACCGAAATAACCAATCTCAACCGGGAAGGGCGATACAACTGGCAAGAAATCGAGCGATTATTCCGGGAAAAAGACATAGAACTGGGCATTTTGTACGAGGACTGGTACAGACATATAGGTCTTAGCAATGAACACAGGGTAGCCACCTGGACCCTGGAGGATTTTTTCATTCTTGGTGGGCCTACGGTCAGTTTTTACGCGATCAATCCAGAGATCAAAGAGGCCCTTCAATCTCAGCTCCGGGAGTTTGAATCCCAGCTTCCGGACCGGGTCATCGTGCGGTATGACGAACGGCCATGAAAGGACCATCCGCATGGCAGGAATGGCTGGCCCTGATCCTCTCCCTGGCTGGCATACTCATCGTAGGTGTGCACATCGGTCATATTCCCCTGAATGACGATGCTGGCTATTTTATTCCACTGGCCAGAGCAATGCTTGACGGGCAACTTCCCTATCTGGATGTATTTAATTGGCACACCCCGTTGGGACCGGTGTTTCTGATGCCACTGGCTCGGCTTGCTCCGGAAACCCTGATATGGGCAGCCCCTCTGTACATGGCATTCTGGAATCTGATCAGTGCTGGGTTGATTGCCCGGAAAGTTCATGCTGGCACATGCAACCCGTATTCGGCTCTGCTGGCCAGCAGCTTTTTCCTGGTCATGGCGACACTCGTGGATGGATATTTTGTCACGCTGGAGCCCATTTACTTACCCATGATGCTGGCCGCCTGGGTTATGCTAGATAGAAAAACCCTGACAAGAAATCAGGCGATTGGAGCTGGACTTTTGCTGGGTATAGCCTTGATGGTCAAGCAATTCGCAGTGGTGGGGCTAGTGGTGCTGATCCCGCTGTCGGTTCACCAAAAACTGTGGAAGGCCGTTATGGGTGGCAGCGTGATCGTGCCGCTGCTGGTTTTGGGTTGCTTTGGGATTAATGGAATGAATCTGCTGGATCTCATCCTGACCTGGCTTCGTCCGCCAGGGGTAGTTGCATACCTTGATGCTTCGATCGACTGGTGGATCGCAAGCCTGCTAATGTTACCGCTGTTGCTGTGGATGGTGGGGGAATGTTGGTTTTTATCCCGGCTTTTACACAGCAAAAATGGAGGAAGAAATAATAGGAATTGGTGGAATCCACTCTGGCTGGGCATTCCCGGATTTCTGGGGTTGTGGTTTCTCGGGGGAAACTGGCAATATCTGCTGCCGCTGATAGCCTGGTTGGTAGTTGGGGGCGCCGGGCATTTAACGAAAGAGGAGAATATCTGGAAGCTGGGAGGAATGGGAATAGCCATATTCTTCTTTCTCTGGCTGCTCTGGGAGAGTCCCAACATCAGGAACCAGCAATTGGCATTGGCGCACAATGTGGAGGCTGAAATTCAGCCGGGAGAACCCTTCCTGATCATGGGCAACGCCAGCCAATACCTCTATGCCCTCACCGATTGCCAGCCGCCGATGCTCCGGGAGGCGGGATTTCAGATTTATCCGATGCTGGAATCAAAGGTCCAGAAACAGGTATGGGATTTAGCAGCGGTTGTCTCGGTATTTCCTTCATATGCTGAGGAATTTGACCGGCAAAAAGAGGCATTCCGGAAGTTGGAGTTGTTTCCCAGTAACCGGGCCTCATGGTGGAGGCGGATCGGAGAATAATGCCATCTCGATCCATTCCCTCAATATATCGGGATGTGATGCAGGCCACACGTGTCCACCAGGAGCTGTGATGAGGTGTACCCATTGAAAATACTTCCACAATTTCCGGCTTTGAGACACCGGTCTTACCTGATCGGCGTCGCCCCAGATGGCGCACACCAACATATTCCGTTGTCTGTCTTCACGACGGAGCCGGGAAGGCTGAGGTTGGGCATCGGTGTAGATTCTCACGACTTCGTAGCCGGAAGTGAGAGATTCCACATCTTGCAACTGGCGCTTGGCAAAATAATGCCCGGAGCGACTCATCAACCCTAGCTTTCGCAGCAGATCCACCAGGCGTTCGGCCTGTCTCGGGTGGCGAATCAACCATCGCATGGGTCGCTGTCCCCACCTGTGATACAGGAACATCCATTCGCTGAGGCTTGGATCCAGGCCATCGGGCGACATCAAAAGCAGGCGGTTGATGCCGCTTTGAGCCAGTCCGGCAACATGAAGCAACAACCTTCCGCCCAAACTATACCCCAGCCAGGCTTCCTGTTCCGGAGAAAAAGCCGTTCTCAGATTCCGAATCACTTCCAGCCAATCCTCACGTTGCCATTCGGGCTCCTGAGAGGTAGCTTTTACCACAGAGCCTGGCACACCAATGAGGACGATACGCCAGCCATCAATAGGGGTTGGAAGCCACTGCTGCCAGTCACGCACGTGCTGCCGGTAGCCAGGAAGAAGAAACAACACATGCTCCCCTTCACCCAACTGCCAGAGAGGAACGCTACGTTGCTTCACCGTGACCGGTTCCACAGGCCTGAATGAAAGTTGAGATTCCATGCAACGAAAATCGTCTGGAACCAACAAGTTGGTCAATTCCGGACCATGTGTGAAATCGTTCCTTAATCCTGCTTCAGCAGAATACGGATTTGCTGGCGTTCGCCTGAAAAAATCCGGAGCCAGTACTGGCCTGAAGCCAGACCCGAAGCGCCAATCGTCACCGTATGTGATCCGGCGGGATAAGATTCGGCAGGCAAGGCCAGGACCTGCTGCCCAACTTGGTTAAACACCTGCATCTGCACAGTCATGGGCTCGGACAGGGTGAGGTCTATCTGCGTGTGCCCTGTAAACGGATTGGGGTAGGGGTCCGACACGAGCACTGGTTGCCGAGTGGGCAGTCTGACTTCTGCCAGGCGGCTTCCCATTTCGTGCCCTTCTTGATCAATGACAGCCAACCGATAGGTGTTGGATCCGGGAAAAGGCGTAGCATCAGAGAAGGAGTAGGAAGACATGTCTGTCTGCGCTTTCCCCCATACCTGTCCGAGGGTCTCTGGCTCACCGCCTGTGATGAGTCGATCCAGGCGGTATTGGAGCTGCTTCCCCTGTTCTCCGATAGACCACGACAGATCTACCGTTTGATTAGTCGAAGGGATAGCATCAAAGGCGAGTATCTCAACTGGTAGAACCGTGGACATGGAAAAATCATCTAGAGCCATGTCAGAGGTGAAGCCCGGGCCGGTAATTCCGCGAAACCTGAGGGAGATCACCTTTCCGGTGAGCGTGGTGAGGTCCACCGTGGTGTAACTCCAGCCCGTTCCCTGGTTTCCTGTTATGGGAGGAATCAGATCCTGAACCACTTGACCATTTATCAAAGCATCGACATGAAGTTGGCCCATGGCTGCACCGTACATGTTGTAGGCAAATGTAAAAACGAATGGTGCTTTGAGCTCCATGCAGGAGGTTTCCATGATGGCAGTTTGGTTAAAGCAGCTGGTAGCTTCCAGATAAATGTAATTCCCGGTGGCATTTCCAGGATTGGCATCAACAGTTGGGCCGGTATTCGTAGAGGCAGTACCACCTTCATCCACACGCCAGTCGATATTATCTTCAACACCATTGGTGAGGTTGATCCAGGGGGCTGGGAGCGGACAGGTGGTCGCCCCGCAATCGCCGTTGGTCCCACACAGGCCTGAAGCTTCAAAATCTTCGGCCACAAAGGGCCCCGAAGAACTGCCCACACTGAAATAAGCCGGCCTGTTTTCAACGCTGGTTCCGTTGGCATTCGTCATGGTCAACTGCACGTCATAAGCTCCGGGGGTCGTAAAAATCACTTCTGGGTGCTGGGAGTTGGCATTGGTTCCATTGGTGAAATGAAAGGTAGCAGGCGTGATGGTCCAGCTCCAGGTACCAGCGCCTGTGGGATAGGCGCTAAAGTCCTCCAGCTTCACCACTTCGCCTACACAGGGATCCTGATATGGCGTTTCGAAACAGGCGATCGGAGCGAGTCCACCCGGATCTTTCAGGTCGCTCTCCCAGAGACCACGACCGTAGGTAGAGGCTTTAAGTTTGTCTTTGCCCTGGCACTCCGGATCATAATAAATCTCCAGCTCGGTGACTTCCACATTGGGCAACCCGCTCATGAAAAGCGTCCAGTCAGCCATGGTATTGTCGCGGTAGTAAACCCCCACATCCATACCCACATACATGGCTTCAATCGGACTTCGGTCGTCAAACACGATGGTGTTAAGGGCGATATTCAGGAGGGTCCCTGAGTAATCTGTCCAGCTGAGGCCACCGTTCGTGGATTCGTAAATGTTATTCCCCAGGGCGATCCAGAGATGATCCGAATCAGTCGGGTGGATCTCAATATCTCGAATGATACCCGTAGCCGGGAGAAAGGCATCCAAGTTGGTCCAGGCTGGTGTGATGCCATTGATATTTCCACTTCTGAACAGATTGTCAGCTCCTGCGCGGGAGACGTACATCACATTGGGATTGGATTCACTGATCGCTATGTCGCGAATGGTGGATGTGCCGGCAAAGGCCGACACGGAGGTCCAGGTAACCGCATTGGCAGCCACAGATTTGCAGTTGTATGATCGCCAGATTTGGCGATATCCGACATACATGGTGTCCGGATATCGCGGGTTCAGCTTGTAGGGGGTCACCCAGGCGCCGCCTTCGGTAATGCCATTGACCCCATTCGCAGCGATGGTAGCGAAGGACGTGCCGCCATTGGTCGATCGACGGATATCTCCATAATACAGGGCTCCGTACATCACCTGATCGTCGGTGTAGTCGATGATGCATTCCATCCCATCTCCCCCGATTTCTGTGGACCAGGTCCCGTTTTGAACAAAGGCGGTGCCGTTGTCCTGGTATCCGTTGATGGTCAGGTCGGCGTTGTTCTGAGATTGCCCAATCTTGTACACCTGAGCGATGGCCAGTCCTGAAGATAATTCCACCCAGGTAGCACCGGCATCGTCGGTTACGTGCAGTCCTCCATCGTGGCCCAGAAACAAATCGCCGTTATGTGGGGAGTATTCCAGCACATGATCGTCAGCGTGCACACTGGGGAAGCCTCCGGCACCATACCAATGCGTAACCAAAGACCAGGTGGTACCTGCGTCAAAGGATTCCCACATGTTGATCGCACCGGTGTAAATGTGGTTGGGATCAGTAGGGTCGCCGATCGCGACCAGATCATACCAGGCCTGACTACCGGCTCCGCCGGTAACATCGTATCCGCAGAGATTGGGTGTATTGGATCGTTGATTAAAGGTTGTTCCGCTGTCG